>JANNDF010000055.1:0-1334 GCA_031387445.1 Planctomycetia bacterium | reverse complement strand
AATGTCGCTGCCCGCCCCGCGGGCGCAATCCGAACCCGCCCGCGGAGCGGGCAGCGACATTATTTCATCACCCCGCGGATGACCGCATGGATTTGTGCGGCGTAGCCTTCGGTGGTGTGCCGCTCGCGGGCGGCGGACCAGCCGGCTTCGCCGTGCGTGATCGCGTCGGCGGGGTGTGTGAGGTAGTGGGCCATCGCGGCGGCCAGTCCGCTCGCACCGTCTCGGTAGAGCAGGCCAGTTTGCCCGTGGGAAATGAGTTCGCTCGTGCCGGCGGCGTCGAACCCGATCACCGGCCGGGCGCACGACATCGCCTCCGGCGTCACCCGGCCCATCGCCTCGCTCCGCGAGCACATCAGCGCACAATCGGCGGCCAGGAACGCACGCTCCGGGTCGGGGATGTAGCCCCAGAAGTCCACCCGGTCGGCCACACCCAACTCGCCCGGCAATGCACGGCAGTCGTCGAAATACTGTTGATCGCCGGTGCCACCGGCCCCGCCCACCATCAGCAGCCGCGAGTTCGGGAACCGCTTCGCCACGGTAGCAAAGGCACGAATGGCGATGTGTTGCCCCTTGCTCTCGCGGAACCGGCCGACCAGCACGAAGGTGAACGGCTGCGTCCGCCCGCGGAGTTGGTCGGCGGCGTGCTTGCGGGCGTCGAACACCGCCTCCGACCCGACACCGTTGTAAACGACGTGAACGCTCGGCCGCTCGGTGCCGGCGAGCAACGCCCGGCGGATGGCGTGCGACACGCACACCGTCGCATCGGCCGAGAGGAACCCGAGGCGGTGCATCTTGCGGCCGAGGTCCGGGAGTAGGTCGTAATCCTGTCGGCCGAACTCCCGCAAGTGCCAGACATGCGGCAGGCCCAGGTCGGCCGCGGCCATCGCCCCGATGTTGAACACCGAGGCATTCGAGTAGACGAGGTCCGTGCCCCACTCCCGGAGTTGCGGGGTGATCGCCCGCAGGTGTCGCAGGTTGCGGTAGGCCCGCCCCGCGACTGCTTCCGGAGTGCGCTTCGTGGACACCCACCACTCGAACGGCAGCACGGCGGCCGGCACCCCGCGGGCGGTCAGGGCGTCGATCAGGTCGCCGGCGTCGGGGCCGAACACGCGGGCTTCGACGCCGAGCGGACGTAGCCCGTCGATGAGCGCCAACAGCGACAGGTTCGCCCCGTACAACTCGGCGTAGTGGGTGACGAACGTGACTCGCAGGGTGGGATTAGTCATGTGCGGTCGATGGGAATGACGTTGGTTAGCCGCGAGGCAACCCCGAGCGCGCTCGGCGTTGCCTCGCGGCTAACCTCAACCCCCACACACATCGCCACCATCATAGGC
>JANNDF010000036.1:0-3540 GCA_031387445.1 Planctomycetia bacterium | reverse complement strand
CAGCCGCCGGCCGAGGTCTTCGGTGGCCGCGAGGTCCGGCAGGTGGATGGTGTTGGACATGAGGGCTAACCACAGAGGCACAGAGACACAGAGAAGGCCGAAGAGAGTTCCAGGACACAGACTCTCTCTTGTCTTCTCTGTGTCTCTGTGCCTCTGTGGTTAGCTCTTCTTCACTTCACCTTGTTCGCCTTGGCCGTTTTCCACCGCAGGTAGGCGAACATGAACTCGTCTAACTCCGGCCCGCCGTCGAGCACGCTGTTCACCGCCGGCGTCTTCAGTTCGATCCCGTCCCGCTCCTCCCGCGCCAGCGTGTACGGCTGCATGACGTAACTGCGGATCTGGTTGCCGAAGGAGATTTCCCCCTTCGCGTCGTAGCTCTTGGCCAGGTCGCCCAGCCGCTTGGCTTCCTCGATCTGGTACAGCCGGGCCTTGAGCAGTGCCAGCGCGTTGGCGTAGTTCTTCGGTTGACTCCGCTCGGTGCGGCTCTCCGCCCGCACCCCGCTCTTATGGATCAGCCGCACCCCGGACTGCGTCTTGTTCTGGTGCTGGCCGCCCGGCCCGCCGGAGCAGAACGTCTGCATCTCCAGTTCCTTCTCGTTCACCACGATCTCGATGCTGTCGTCAATCTCCGGGGTCACGTCCACCCCCACGAAGCTGGTCTGACGCGTGCCGCCGTCCCCGAACGGGCTGATCCGCACGAACCGGTGTGCGCCGATTTCCGCCTGCATGTACCCGTAGGCGTACTCGCCGGAGATGCGGAACTCACAGCTCTGCACCCCGGCTTCGATGTTGCCCACTTCGTCGATCTCTTCTACCGCGAACCCGTGCCGCTTGGCCCACATGGTGTACATCCGGCGCAGCCGCTCGGCCCAGTCGCAGGCGTCAGTCCCGCCCTGCCCGGCCTGCAACCGCACCAGCGCGTTCGCCCCGTCCTGCTTGCCGCTCATCATCGCCGTCAGCTCGAAGGCGTGCAGTTTCGTCTCGGCGGACGCGAGCGACGGTTCGATCTCCGCCTCAAAGCTGGGGTCCTCGTCGGCCAGTTCGCTCATGGCCACGATGTCCTCGCGGGCCTTGTCCAGCTCCTCGAACGGCTTGAGCAGCGCGTTCAGCACCTTCATCTTCTGGATCACCCCCTTGGCGGCGTCCTGATTGTCCCAAAAGCCGGGGGCGGCTTGTTTGGCGTCCAGTTCGCCGCGGGCGGCCTGCTTGCCGCGGATGTCAAAGAGACCCCCGGAGAGTGGCCAGGCGGGCGGCGAGCTCTTCGGCTCGGCGGCGGAGGTCAGCGTTCATCGGCAGAATCCTGGAAGGAGTGTTCGGACGCGGAATTTTAGGAGAACCGACAACCGCTGTGTAGGGCGGGTTCGGTTCACGAGTGTGTCCATTCCCCTTTGACTCGCACGCCCGCAACCCTTACGCTCTCCCCGCCGCTTTCTCCCCAGATTCCGTTCGGAGCCTCTCCATGCTCTCCCGCCGCGACATGCTCCTCGCCGCCGGTGCCGCCCTCGTTCCCGTCTGCACCTGCCCCACGCTCCTCGCCGCCGACGCCAAAGACCCGACCAGGCTGTTCACCGACGGCCAGAAGTCGGGCGATGCCCGGCTCGGCAAGAACAAGACCCTTGACGACTACTTCCCGTTCACCCCGCCGAAGACGAAAGAGGAGTGGGCCGCCCGCCGCGAACGCGTCCGCGAGCAGGTGATGGTGGCGACCGGTCTGTGGCCGATGCCGGAAAAGACGCCGCTGAACGCGGTCGTTCACGGCAAGATCGAGCGGGACGGGTACACGGTCGAGAAGGTGTACTTCGCCAGCACGCCGGGGCACTACGTCAGCGGCAACCTGTACCGGCCTGTCACCAAGCTCCCGGAAGTCCGCACGCCCGGCAGTGAAAACGCCGGCAAACACCCAGCGATCCTGTTCGCGCACGGGCACTGGGCGAAGGGGCGGTTTCAGGAGGAGAACGAGGCGACGGCGAAGGCGATGGTGGCCCGCGGGGAAGAGCCGGACGTGGAACGGGCGAAGTTCTTCATGCAGGCGATCCCGGCCACGCTCGCCAAGCTCGGGTTCGTGGTGTTCCAGTACGACATGGTCGGCTACGCCGACAGCACGGCCGTCGGGCACGTCGCCCGTAGTGGGGTGCCTGCGAACGACGGCTTCGCCGACGCCGAGGGGGAACTGCGGCTGCACTCACTGATGGGGCTTCAAACGCTGAACAGCGTCCGGGCGGTGGATTTCCTGTGCGAGTTGAACGACGTGGACGAAACGAAGATCGGCATCACTGGGGCGAGCGGCGGGGGCACGCAGACGTTCCTGCTGGCGGCCATCGACGACCGCGTGAAAGTGGCCGTGCCCGCCGTCATGGTGAGCACCGGGATGCAGGGCGGGTGTGTGTGCGAGAACTGCTCGCTCCTGCGAGTGGGCACCGGCAACATCGAACTGGCCGGCCTGTTCGCCCCACGCCCGCAAGCCCTGCCGAGCGCGAACGACTGGACGAAGGAGATCATGACGAAGGGCTATCCGGAGCTTCGCAAGTTGTACAAGTTGCTGGGAGCCGAGGACAACATCTCGGCGAAAGCGTGGACGCGGTTGCCGCACAACTACGGCCGGCCGGCCCGCGAGTACATGTACGGCTGGTTCATGAAGCACCTGAAAGGCATCGAAGAAGAGATCCCCGAAACGCCGTTCGTGCCGGTGCCGGTCAAGGAATTGAGCGTGTTCGACGACAAGCACCCGCGGCCGAAGGAGGAGTTGAAGACGCCGGAGCTACGCAAGGCGATGACCGCCGCCGACGAGAAGGCGACGAAGGCGATGAAGCCGGACGACGTGCGGAAGGCGCTCCGGGCGATGGTGTGCAGCGAGTTGCCGGCGGAGATCGCCGTGCGGAATGGGCCGAACGAGACGAAGGGTGACGGGTGGACGATGCACCTCGCCGCCCTCGGCCGCAAGGGCGAACTCGACGCCGTGCCGACCGCCGGCCTCTTCGGCAAGAAGTTCGACGGCTCGAAGGTGACGGTGTGGATCCACCCGGATGGGAAAGCGTCGCTGTTCGCAGGCGGTAAGCCGGCAGCGGCGGTCCAGTCGCTGCTCGACGCCGGGTATGCAGTCGTCGCCCCCGATGTGCTCGGCGTGGGTGAGGCGGTCATCCCCGGTGGGTTCAAAGTGAACGGCACCTACGCCGGGTTCACCTACGGGTACAACCGCGGACTACTCGCCCAGCGCGTTCACGACACACTCACGGGGATCGCGTTCGCCAAGACGATGCTGAAGGCGAAGGAACTCGCGATCATCGGCGTCGGTGAGTTCGGACCGGTGGCCGTCCTCACCAAGGCACTGGCCGCGGACGCGGTGGCGAAACTGGTGGCCGACCGCAACGGGTTCGATTTCGCCAAGATCACCAAGCCGGAAGACCCGATGATGCTGCCGGGGGCGCTGAAGTACGGCGGGCTGGACGCCTTCGTGAAGTTGTGTGGCACCACCGGCGTTACGATTGTGAACGCCGACGGGAAGCAGCCGGCGAAGGTGGAAGACTTGGTGGCCGCAGTGCT
>JANNDF010001207.1:0-2074 GCA_031387445.1 Planctomycetia bacterium | reverse complement strand
CGACCGGAGGTGAAATGCCTCCGGTCGCTCACGCTCCCGGCTCGATACGACCAAATCACGCGCTGATCTTCTCCGGCTTCTCCGGCTTCCGCATCTGCAGCGGCACCTTCTTCCGCACCACGTCGGCGGTGACGACGTGCTTGCCCTTGCGGTCCATCTCGGGCAGCTCGTACATGACGTCCATCATGATGTCTTCCATGATGCTCCGCAACCCGCGGGCGCCGGTGTCCCGCTGCTTGGCCAGGCGGGCGATCTCGCACAGCGCGTCCTGTTCGAACTCCAGTTCGGCCCCCTCCATGTCGAACAGCTTCTGGTACTGCCGCACCAGCGCGTTCTTCGGCTCGCACAGGATGCGGACGAGCGACTCCTCGTCGAGCGGGTCGAGCGGGGCGAGCACCGGCAGGCGGCCGATGAACTCGGGGATCAGGCCGTACTGGTTCAGGTCCTCGGCCGTCACCTGGGCGAGCAGTTCGGCGTGCTCCTTCTCCCGCGGGCCGTCCGACGCCGTCATGAACCCGATGGTCCGCTTGCCGATCCGCTTCTTGACGATGTCGTCCAGCCCGACGAACGTGCCGCCGACGATGAACAGGATGTTCGTCGTATCGATCTGGATGTACTGCTGCTCGGGGTGCTTGCGACCGCCCTGCGGGGGCACGTTGCTCACCATCCCTTCGAGGATCTTGAGCAGCGACTGTTGCACGCCCTCGCCGCTCACGTCGCGGGTGATGCTGACGTTGTTGCCCGTCTTGGCGATCTTGTCGATCTCGTCGATGTAGATGATGCCCTTCTGGGCGGCTTCGATGTCGAAGTCGGCCGCGTGCAGCAGCTTGAGCAGCAGGTTTTCCACGTCCTCGCCGACGTACCCGGCTTCGGTCAGGGTGGTGGCATCGCCGATGGCGAAGGGCACGTCCAGGATTTTCGCCAGGGTGCGGGCGAGCAACGTCTTCCCGCTGCCGGTCGGCCCGACGAGCAGGATGTTGCTCTTCTCGATCTCCACGTCGTTCGCCCGGCTGTGCTCGCCGTGCTGGAGCCGCTTGTAGTGGTTGTGGACGGCCACGCTCAGCGCCTTTTTCGCCCGCGGCTGGCCGATCACATACTGGTCGAGCTGTTCTTTGATGAACCGCGGCGACGGGATGTTGCCGGCCGCCTTATCGGCCTTGCCGGTCCCCCGCCGCTTCCGCTCCTGCTCGATGATCGACTGGCACAGGTCGATGCACTCGCCGCAGATGTACACGTCGCTCGGCCCCTCCACCAGCGGCCCCACGTCGCGGTGGCTGCGGCGGCAGAACGAGCAGTACGCGTTTCGGTTGCGGCCGGCGGCACCAGGGGGCTTCCGGCCCCCGCCCTCGCCGTCTCTTCGCTCGGCCATTCGGACTCCCCGAAAGATTGGTGACTCGGTGTGCGACGGTCAAAACTTGAGCTGAAATATACCTTCACCCATTCTGAACCCGCAGGGCAATCTTCGCGGGTTGTAGTTCCCGGCACGCCTTTCCCACCGGTGCGAACGGTACTAACGGTCGGATCGCTCGCGGGGGCAGGGGCGGATGGGTCAGTTCGACGGCGCCTCAGACGGGGGTGTGGGCGACTCCGGCGGGGGGGCGGGCGGAACGGACGGTTGTCCGGCTTTCTCTTTCACCTTCGCCGCCCACTTCGCCTTGATCCGCTCGTACTCGGCCTCCGTCAACTCGCCGTTCTCGTACAGTTCTTTGAAAGAATTCAGGCTGAGTGACAGGTCGCGGGCCGACTCGCCCACTGGCTTCTTCCGCCAGCGGTCGAAGAACAGGAACACCTCCGCGGCGACGAGCAGCACGCCGGCGAGAATCAGCGACCAGATGATGAAGTCCTGGTTCTTCACCATCCCGCGCACGTCTTCCGGCCGCTTCGGCGTACTCGGTTCGACAGTTCCTTCCGTTCCTGGTTCGGGTATGGTCGGCGGGGCCTGGGCGAACATGCGAGGTGTCTCCGCGGCGGACACGCCCGCCACACCGCCGGCATTGTAGGCACGAGCAGGGAAGGGAAGTAGGTGAACCGGCGGCGTCAGCCGCCTGGGTGGTGAACCGAACCCAGGCGGCTG
>JANNDF010001179.1:0-1036 GCA_031387445.1 Planctomycetia bacterium | reverse complement strand
TTCCCCTCCCCTTGCTCCTTTCTACTTGCCACTTGCTACTTGAATGACCCCCCTCCGTCTCGGCACCCGCGGCAGCCCGCTCGCACTGTGGCAGGCCCGGTTCGTGGAATCGCACCTCGCCCCGCTCGCCGACCCGCGGGCGGTGGAACTGGTGCTGATCGAAACCACCGGCGACCGCGATCAAGCGTCGGCGCTCAGTGCGATGGGCGGGTACGGCGTGTTCACGAAGGCCATTCAAGACGCGCTGCTGGCGAACCGCGCCGACATCGCCGTTCACAGCCTCAAAGACCTGCCCACCATCCCGACCGACGGCCTGGAGTTGGCCGCCGTGCCCCCACGAGGGCCGAACGGGGATGCACTCGTGTCGCGGAAGTGGCGGCGGTTCGACGACCTGCCGAGCGGGGCGAAGATCGGCACCAGCAGCCTCCGGCGGCGGTCGATGCTGCTGAACCAGCGACCCGACTTGCAACTGGTCGAACTGCGGGGCAACGTGGACACGCGATTGCGGAAGCTGGACGAACAGGAATTGGACGCAATCATTTTGGCCGAGGCCGGGCTGGTGCGGTTGGGGCTGGCGGATCGCATCACGGAATTGCTGGATGCCGACTGGATGCTGCCGGCGGTGGGGCAGGGGGCCATCGGGTTGGAGTGCCGCACGAATGACCACTCCAGCCGGCACATAGCAGAGGGGCTGATCGACCCGGACACCTGGGCACGGGTGACGGCCGAGCGGGCGATGCTGGCGACACTCGGCGGCGGGTGCCTGGTGCCCATCGGCGCGACGAGCAAGGTGGCGGACGGCGTGCTGACGGTACGCGGGGCGGTGCTGACGGTGGACGGCAAACGCAAGGTGGTGGCCACCCACACCGGCCCGGCGAACACGCCCCTGGCCGTGGGGCAAGAACTGGCGGCGAAGCTGTACGACGAAGGCGCGGGCGAGCTGCTGACTTCGTTGTGGAGCTTCCAGTCTCAACGTGTGGGTCTGGAAAGTCGCTGCCCGCTCCGCGGGCGGACTGAATCCACCCGCGGAGCGGGC
>JANNDF010001170.1:0-1127 GCA_031387445.1 Planctomycetia bacterium | reverse complement strand
GATGTCGGGCCCGCCGGCCGGGCGCCACACCCAACCCGGGCCGCCCGCCAGGCGGCACCTACCCCGAGGTTTCCCCAATGGCCGACTTCGACAAGCGCATCCAGGAACTGCACCTCACCCTGCCGCCGGCCCCGAAGCCGGTGGCGGTGTACAAGCCGGCCGTCAAGGTCGGCAACCTGCTGTACGTGTCGGGCCACGGCCCGCTGAAGGAAGACAAGACGCTCATCCTCGGCGTGGTCGGCAAAGACCTGACCACCGACGAGGGCAAGGCCGCCGCCCGGCAGACCGGCCTGGCGATCATCGCCACGCTGAAAGACCACCTCGGCTCGCTGAACAAGGTGAAGCGGCTGATCAAGAGCTTCGGCATGGTGAACTGCACGGCCGACTACACCGACCAGCCGAAGGTGATTAACGGCTACTCGGAACTGATGAAGGACGTGTTCGGCGAGGACGCCGGTGTCGGCGCTCGCAGCGCCGTCGGCCACAACGCCCTGCCCGGCGGCATGGCCGTCGAGATCGAAGCCATCTTCGAGGTGGAGTGACAGAAGCGGCGGATTCAAGAGCGGCCGGGTTTACCCCGTTCGCTCTTGGCACTCTCTCCGCGGTCTTATCCAGCGGCCGCGCCGCCGGGCACCAAGTCTTGGAATCGCAGCAAGTCACGGATCGCCTCGGCCAAGTGCCGCTGACATGACTGGAAATCGGGCGAGACGCGCTCCGGCAGTTCCCGAATCACCTGTTGCCCGCCGTCGTCCGCTTCCACCCACGCCTCGGTCGTCACGGTCCAACAGTCGGCATCCCACATCACCTCGACGCCCAGTTCGTACTCTCGCCCGTCTGTCCCGTGGGCAATCAAGCCGAGGACGAGGCACCCGCGGAACTCACGGGGGGCCGACTTTTCGTGAACGTGGAACGGGCGACCGCTCAGCACGAGATACGGTCGGGCCGTGTCCCCAGGCGCTGATAGTGATTCCACACTTCGCCCAACTGCCGCATGCCGTCTTGCAGCGACTCCAGGAACACCGTCGTATTGCGGCTGGCGTCATCCATCGTCAGCGACTTCCTAAGGGTTGCGACGCTACCCAACCTGTTGAAGGGTGTCAAACGCCCGGTTTTCGGCCTGAAGGGCG
>JANNDF010001137.1:0-6800 GCA_031387445.1 Planctomycetia bacterium | reverse complement strand
ACGGCGAACCCGTGGTTCTGGGTGGTGATCTCGACCGCCCCGGTCACCTTGTTCAGCACCGGTTGGTTCGCCCCGCGGTGGCCGAACTTCAGCTTGAAGGTGTCCGCCCCGAGCGCCCGGCCGAGCAACTGGTGCCCCAGGCAGATGCCGAAAATGGGCCGCTTGCCGAGTAGCCCTCTGAGGGTGTCTACGGCGTAGTCGAGCGCGGCAGGGTCGCCGGGGCCGTTGCTCAGGAACACGCCGTCCGGGTTCTCGGCCAACACCTCCGCGGCCGTGCAGGTACCGGGCAGCACCGTCACCTTGCACCCCACCTGCGTCAAGCAGCGGAGAATGTTCCACTTCATGCCGTAGTCGATGGCGACGACGCGCTTGTCGGCCGGTCGGGCGGCGATGACGTGATTGCTCAGGCTGTCAAACCCCTGGTCCCACCCGAACGGGCCGGGCGGCACGACCTCCTTCACGTAATCCTTGCCGGCCATGCTGCCGTGGGCTTTCGCCTTCGCCACGAGCGAACGGTCATCCAGGTCGGCGTTCGACAGCACCCCCGGCATCGCCCCGCGGGTGCGGAGCCGCCGCACCAGCGCCCGCGTGTCGATGCCCTCGATGCCGACCACGTTCGCCGCCTTCAGGTAGGCGTCCAGGTCGAGGTCGCTGCGGAAGTTGCTGGGCACGCGGGTGAGCTCCCGCACCACGAACCCGCTCACCTGCACGGCCTTCGACTCGGCGTCGGCCGCAGTGGTGCCGTAGTTCCCGATCAGCGGGTAGGTCATCGTGACGATTTGCCCCTTGTAGCTGGGGTCGGTGAGCACTTCCTGGTAGCCGGTCATGGACGTGTTGAACACCACCTCGCCGGTCATCTCGCCGGCGGCGCCGAACGCCCGGCCGGTGTACACGGTGCCGTCTTCCAGGGCCAGTTTCGCGATGGGCATTGGGGTCCCGCGGGTGTCGGTGCAAACTCAACGCATGATATGTGCGGGGGTACCGGAAGGCGAGCCGGGAGCGTGCGCGACCGGAGCTTCGGAACTCCGGTCGCGCACGCTCCCGGCTCGCCACGGCGCTCACTTCCCCTGATTCCAGTAGATGCGGGCGTTGCCGGTGGCGCGGCCCACCGCGATGATGTCCGGCTTGCCGTCGCCGTTCAGGTCGGTCACCGTCAGGTCTTCCACCGCCACCCCGCCGTCTTCCAGGATGTAGCGGTTCCACTTCTTCGCCTTCTCGTCGAAGCGGTAGAGCCGCACCCCCCGCTTCTCGGTGAACTTTTCGTCCTTCGTCGGGTTATCACGGACGCCGACCACCAACTCGTCGATCCGGTCGCCGTTCAAATCGTTGAACATCACCGCGTGGCCCCACCGCAGTTGCTCGTCCACCACGGTGCGGGTCGGCTTCTCGCCCACCGCCCCGGTGTACACCACCACACTGTTCCCGTGCCACGGCTCGATGGTGGCCACCACTGCCCCATCGGCCTTGTTCAGCGGCTTCGGGTCGGGGTTCACCGACCCGGAACGGATCTCGCTCGACCCGCGATTGCCGGTCAGCGTCGACTGATCCCCCTCGTGAACCAGTTTCGTGCTGTGCTTGTTCCCATTCTTGCCCAGGATCACCGCGGAATACCCCTCGTAGCTGGCGGTGATGAGGCTCATCGGCGACTTCTCCCCGGGCGGGGTGTACGGCCAGAAGTTGTGAACCACGTGCAACTCGTCGCTGAGCACCTCCGGCTTCCAACTTTCCGCCTTCTCCGGGTCTTTCGCGGGCAACTTGTAGGAGATGATCCGCACCGGGCGGCCGTCCATCCAGTTCTTCTCTTTCGTCGCGTCGCGGCCCATCAGTGGGGCCATGACCACTTCCGGCATGCCGTCGCCGTCCAGGTCGATGGCCCGCACGCGGTGAACCATCGGCTCGTCGCACGGGATGGCGTGCATCGTCCATTCGTCGTCGAGCGTCTTGCCCCGCTTGAGCCATTGCAGGGTGCCGGGGTTCTTGGTGTCGAACGGCTTCCACCCGGCCCCAACCACCAACTCCGGCAGTTTGTCCCCGTCGATGTCGAGGGCCGTGACGCACACGTTGTCCGGCTTCGTTTTGCCGTCGAGGATCACCCGCTTCTTCCACGTCGGGTTCTGATACCAGACGACCTGGTGCTGATCGACCACCACGATGTCCGGCTTGGCGTCGCCGTCGATGTCCGCCGTGATGACCGCGTACCCGATCTTCAGCCCGGCATCGATCTCCTGCACTTTGAACTTGGGGAACCCGTCCGGCGGCTTCGGGGCGTCGACCAGTTTGGCGTCAACCGCGAGTGAAACGGCGGCGGAACAGGTTGCAAGAATTGTGGCGAGTACGGTTCTCATCGCGGCACTCGAAGGGGAGGGGTCGCACCGTTTTCGATGGCGGGTGTCGAGCGTAGACTATCCGCTCGCCGGCGTCCACGCTCTTCCTCACCCGCTTGTGGTCGAAGGGTTCTCCATGACTGACGAGTCCGCCCCGAAGTCGCGGTTGTCGTTCCCCGCCCGTGCGGTGCTGTTCGCCACTCCGTTCGCGTTGGCCGTGATGATCGGCTACGGAGGGTCGCTGGCGTACACCCTGCTCAACGAGTCGCCCGCGGCCAAGGCCGAACCGACCCACGCCGGCACCGACCCGGACGGCGGCGAGTTGTTCAACTTCCACTGCGCCCGCTGCCACGGGGTGAACGGCGACGGCAACGGCCCGACGCCCATGCTCCCGAAAGCCCGATCCTTCGGGTACGAGCGGTTCAAGTTCACCGACACGCTGACCGGGGTGCGGAAGTCGAACGGGGAGCCGGTGCCGCAAGGGGCGGCCGGCACGCTCGGCGGCATCCCGACCGATGACGTTCTGATGGCGCTGGTGAAACGGGGCATCGCCGGCTCGCCGATGCCGGCGTTCGACCGCCTGACGGATGCGGAACTGAAAGCCGTCGTCGGGTACGTGCGGGCACGGTTTCTGAAGCCGGATCGGCTGGTCGCTTCCCGCGACAACGCGGCCATGCGGAAGGAAATGGCGAGCGCGAAAGAGGAGGGGGACGACTTCGACCCGAAGAAGGACTGGCCGCCGAAGAACCCGGCCAAGCGGAAGAAGTGGGAAGCGGACTGGCAGGGGTGGTTCGCGGAGGCGGTGGCCGACGTGACTCACTCGGAGCCGTGCCCGCTGCCGACGCCGTTCCCCGAAGCGAAACCGGGGTACGAGCAACGCGGGGCGGCGCTGTTCAGCAAACTCGGCTGCCTGGGCTGCCACGGGCCGGACGGCAAAGGGACGATCGACCCGAACCGCAAAAACGACAACGGCACTCTGGCCTACCCGCGGGACTTCACCGCCGAGATTTTCAAGGGCGGAGCGGAACCCGAGCACCTGTACCGGCGGATCTACCTGGGCATTCCCGGCACGCCGATGAAGGCGTTCGGGAAGGAGGCGACGCCCGACGAGATGGCCGATCTGGTGTACTACGTGAAGAACAAGAAGTTTGTGGACGTGCCGCCCCAGGCCGCGGCGGGAACACCCCCCATCAAGCAGTGAGCGGGCCGACTTGCCGTTCCTGGCGAACCGGCGGCGTGAGCCACCGGTTCACCAGAACTCGCACTCACCGAGCAGGACTTGCCGTCGTCGGGCGAGACGTTATCATCTGAAGTGTTGCGGGATTGGTATATCGGTTGTGCCCAGCCTTCCCAAGGCTGTGAGACGAGTTCGACTCTCGTATCCCGCTTCTTCCTTCTGCCCGTTTTCACGACAGATCAGCAATTTTTCATTGGCACATCACCGCCACACTGCCTAGACTTCCGACAACCGATTGACTCGCAGTTCGAGACGTGGTCATCCCGTGCCTCCCCACGACTCCAAACTTGACTCCGACAACGATCGCACCCGCACAGTCGCGAGTGCGCCGGAACGGGTCATCAATTCGTTGCTCGAAACCCGCGAACACGCCCCGTCGCCGGGGCAGCGGGTCGAGGTCAGTACTGATCGGGGCGAAGCGACCCCCACCCCGCTCCAGATCACTCTGCCGACGAAGTACACGTTCAAGGGCTGGCTCGGCCGCGGCGGCATGGGCGAAGTGCTACACGCCTACGATAGCGAGTTGAAGCGGCATGTGGCCATCAAATTCATGCGATCGAAGGCGGCCGCGTCGGTGTTCGCCCGCCGCCGGTTTCTGAACGAGGCCCAAATCCTCGCCCAGATGCACCACCCGAACGTGGTGGACGTGTTCGAAAAGGGCGAGATCGACGGCCAGCCGTACTTCGTAATGGCCTATCTGGACGGGTACTCGCTGGCCGAACGGCGGGAGGAGTTCCGCACTTCGGCAGCGCGAGCGGTGGGGGTTCTGGTCGCGGTGGCGGCCGGCGTGCAGCACGCCCACGAGAACGGGGTGTGCCACCGCGACCTGAAGGCGTCGAACGTCATGTTCGACGCCGGCCGCCCGGTGGTGGTGGACTTCGGTTGCGCTCGCTGGGACGAAGCCGAGGTGAGCACCCAGGGGTTCGCCCTGCTCGGCACGCCCAGCCACATGGCCCCGGAGGTGTTCGAACTGGGGTCGAAGGAGCACGACGAGCGGGCCGACCTGTGGTCGCTCGGGGTGATGCTGTACCTGCTGCTATCCGGCGAACTGCCGTTCGGCTCCGATCAGCGGTCGCCCGAAGGGCGGGCACGCCTGCTGAACGACGACCCCGGCCCGATCCGCTCGCACCCCACCGCGGTGCCGGGGGTGGACGACCGGCTCGAAGAAATCGTTCGCAAGGCATTGGCAAAGAAACCGGCCGAGCGGCAACAGACCGCGGCCGAGTTCGCGGCGGAATTGGCCGCGTGGCTGGACTCCCCTCCGCCGCCCGTGGTGGTTGCTCCCGCCCCCAAGCCGAAGCGGAGGTGGCGGTGGGCGGCTGCTGGACTCGCTTCGATCCTGGTGGTGGGTGTTGCCGCCGCGGCATTTTGGCCGAAGGGCGAGCCGAGTATCGCCGAAGTGGTCGGAAGCGGTCAACCGGTCGTCCTCGTGGACGGTGAGGGTAAACTCCAGCGGCCGCTTGACACGGTTCCCGGCTTCGAAGGGGGAATCGAAACGGTTCCCGCCGAGAAGGTCCTCCGCGTGACTTCGGGGAGTACCCTGTTGGCGAACTTCCGCACCGACGGTTTGGCCCGGCCGTACCTCATCCGGGCGGACGTTCACCACTCGTTCGAGAATCTGGCATCCGAGGTGGGCGTGGTGGCCGCCCAGCGCCAGCACGAGACCAACGAGTTCGCTGTCTACACCAACACGTTCCGTGGCAGCCCAAACCCGACCGGACAGCAACGGCCACGTCCGGCGATGGCTTACGGTGGTCCGCGGTGGATCGCCATCTCCGATCCGAGGAACCCGCTGAAGGACTTCGGGGAGGAGCCGACCGAACTGGCGGTCGCCGCACACCCGCCGAAGGAGCCTGAAGTGCCGTTGGAATTCCGCCGACTGGTGGTCGTCGTGACTGAGACCGATGTGACGGTCGAACATGACGGCCGTATGGTCACGAATCGCCGGTGGAGAGACATCGAGAATGCCACCCGGCAGAAATTCCAAGGCGAGCAACGGCCGATCCCGCAGCCGCTTTTCGGTGACGGCATCGGGCTGATCGTCCGGAACGGCACAGCGCTGTTCCGGAACGTGGTGATCGAACCCGCACCCCCAAAGTAGCCCAAGGAGAAGATCATGCCCGACGTTACTCCGCTGGTTGGCGCCGGTCCTGACATCTACGAGTACGTCACTCCGGCCACGGGGACGCCGATCAACGAGAATACGGCTTTCACCGTGAAGGTGATCGCCCCGACCCGCGATGTCGATAAGTACCAAATCCAATTCGCCGTGATCCCTGAAGACCCGATGTCGCCCATCGTCATCATCATTCCTTTGACGCCGCCCACGACGTCGGAGCCGGATGGTACTTATAAGGGGCACCAGACGTACACCTTTTCCGTCACCGCCCCGTTGGTGACAGTCGATATGGGCGCCCGACTACAGTTCATGTATCGGGTCACCACCACCGACCTGTTCGTGGCTCAGAAGAACCGCACCGTCATCGTCAAGAACGTGTAGTCGGTGCAAGGTGGGGCGGGGGTGGTGGTAGGCACTATCATTCCCCGCACCGCTTTGTGGAGTGCCGATGCCCACCGTTTCCCCTGCCGATGCTCTGGCCGCCCTAAACTGGCGGTACGCCTGCAAGAAGTTCGACCCGGCGAAGAAGATCCCCGCCGACACGTGGGCGGCGCTTGAGCAGTCGCTGCTCCTGTCGCCGTCCAGTTACGGCTTGCAGCCGTGGAAGTTCTTCGTCGTCGAAAACCCGGCGATCCGCGAGCAACTGCTGCCGCACTCGTGGGGCCAGAAGCAGATCGTGGACGCCGACAAGCTGGTGGTGTTCGCGGTGAAGAAGGACGTGACCCCTGCCGACGCCGACCGGCTGATCGCCCGCACCAGCCAGGTGCGGGGGGTGCCGGCCGAGGCGCTAGCCACCTACCGCGGGATGATGGCCGGGTCGCTGAGCCGCACGCCGGCACCGGCCATCGACGTGTGGATGAGCCGGCAGGTGTTCATCGCCCTGGGCGTGTTCCTGACCACCGCGGCCATGCTCGGCGTGGACACTTGCCCGATGGAAGGGTTCGTGCCGGAGAAGTACGACGAGGTGCTCGGGCTGGGGGCTAAGGGGTACGCCTCGCGGGTGGTGGCCACTGCCGGCTATCGCGCCGCCGACGACGCCACCGGCAGCGCGAAGAAGGTGAGGTTCGAGTTGGCGGAGGTGGTGGAGTCGATCTGATTGGGCGAGCGGGGGGGGGGGGGG
>JANNDF010000507.1:0-1188 GCA_031387445.1 Planctomycetia bacterium | reverse complement strand
GCGCCGTTCGCCGGCCGGCCACCCTACTTCCGTTTTCTCTTCGGCTTGGGCAGGTCGGCGGGTGGCCCCGACTTGCGGGGGCGGGGCGTCGGCATCGGCCGTGGTGCATCGGCTTCAACAGCGGGCAGACGTCCGCCGCTCGCCAGCTCACGCACGATCCGCCAGTCGAGCATTCGCTTCTGTAGATCGACGCGGGCCACCTCCACCCGCACGCGGTCGCCGAGGCGGTATCGCTTCTTGGTCCGCCCGCCGGTCAGCGAGTGGCTGCTCTCATCGTGGTAGTAGTAGTCGTCGGTCAGGCTCGAGATGTGAACCAACCCCTCGGCCGGGAACTGCTCCGCCTGGGCGAAGAACCCGTACTCGGCCACGCCGGTGATGACGGCGTCGTATTGCTCGCCGAGTCGCGTGCTCAGGTGTTGCAGGATGCGGAGCTTCACCAACTCCCGCTCGGCCTGTTCCGCCCGCCGTTCCGTCTTCGAGCAGTGATCGCCGAGCGCGACCAACTCGGCTTCATCCGCGCTCACGTTCTTCACCTTCACCCAGCGGTCGAGCAGGCGGTGAACTTGAAGGTCTGGGTACCGGCGGATGGGCGAGGTGAAGTGGCAATAGTCCTGGAACGCCAGGGCGTAGTGCTCGTCCTGAATCGGCGAGTACGCGGCCTGCTTCAGACTTCGCAAGAGCGAATAGTGGATAGCGGCGCGCTCCGGCTTGTCGGCCGTCTCGTGCAACAGGCGTTGCAATTCGAACCGATCCAGGTGCCGCTTCATGGGGTATCCCAGCAGCGCGGAGAACTGCGAGAAGTCGTACAGCTTGTCCTCTTTCGGGGCGGGGTGAACGCGCCGAAGGAAGGGCACGCCGAGCCGCGACAGGTGTTCGGCGACCGCCACGTTGGCCGCCAGCATGAACTCCTCGATCACCTGGTGGCTCAGGTCGTGCGTGGCGAAGTGGGCGCCGCTCACCTTGCCGTTCTCGTCGTACTCCAGCACCGGCTCGGGCATGCTCAGTTCGAGTGCCCCGCGCTGCAACCGCTTGGTGCGGAGCTTCAGTGCGAGGGCCTTCATGCGGGGCAGCATCTCGGTGACAGCGGGGGCAACGGCGGGCGGCCCACTGGAACCGCCGGCGTCAGCCGGCTGGGTGTCGGCGGACAGCACCCCGCCCGCGGACGCCCGCGGGTACAGGGGGGGGTGG
>JANNDF010001099.1:0-3264 GCA_031387445.1 Planctomycetia bacterium | reverse complement strand
CGGAGCCCTCCACTCCTCCCCTAACATCCTTACTCTTCCCTCTTCGTCCCCGGCGATCCGCCGGCGATCACCGAGTCTCCCACCTGTGCCCACCCGCCCCCTGCCGGTCGCGGTTCTATTGGCGGATGCCCACGCGGGCCGGGTTCGCCTTTTTCGTACACTTCCCCTCTCCCGCTTCCCGCCTTTCGCCCCGGTGACTCATGGCCGGCTCGACCGCCAAGCTGCCACACACCTGGATCCTGCTCGGCCTGCTGCTCGGTGCGGCACTCGGCACCCTGGCCAACTACGCCACCACCCCGGCCGACCCGCTCCCGCCGGTCGATCGCGCCGCCCTGTCCGCGGTCGTCGGCCCGACGGCCGTGCCGCCCGAGCCGGAGCCGGCCGAGTGGGTGCGGTGGACCGTGGACAACGTGAGCAAGCCGGCCGGCAGCCTGTTCATGAACCTGCTCTTCCTGCCCATCATCCCGCTCGTGTTCGCGTCGGTCGTCATCGGCGTCACCCGCATCGGCGGGATGGGCAGCCTCGGCCGCGTCGGCGGCAAGACGGTCGGCTACTTCCTCATCACCACCCTGTTCGCGGCGGTCATCGGGCTGGGGCTGGTGAACGCCATCCGGCCGGGCGACCAGTTGCCGAAAGCGCAGCAGGCCCGGCTGAGCGCGAAGTACGGGAAGGAGTCGGCGGACAAGGTGGAGGCGGGCAAGAAGAAGCCGTTCGGCATCGACACGTTCGTCGCCGTCATCCCGGCCAACCCGCTCAAGGTGTTCGTCGAGAAGGACAACATGCTGGCGGTGATCTTCACCAGCATCCTCGTCGGCATCGCCCTGACGCAGATCAGCCCGGACAAGGCCGCCCGCATCGTGGAACTGCTGGAGGGCGTGAACCAGGTGGCCGAGTACATCATCCGGCTGGCGATGAAGTGCGCGCCGATTGGCGTCTTCATGCTGATGTTCACCACCACCGCGTTGTTCGGCTACCAGTTGCTGCTCGCGCTGCTGGCGTTCGTGCTGACGGTGCTCGGCGGGCTGGCGATCCACGCCTTCGTGGTGCTGCCGCTGCTCGTCTGGCTGCTCGGCGGCATGAACCCGATTCAGTTTTACGTGAAGAGCTTCCCGTCGCTGGCCACGGCGTTCAGCACGAGCAGCAGTTCGGCCACGCTGCCGACCGCCATCAAGAACGCGACCGACGACCTGGGCGTGCCGCCGACGGTGGCGCAGTTCGTGCTGCCGCTGAGCGCGAGCATGAACCACAACGGCACGGCACTGTTTGAAAGCGTGGTGGTGCTGTTCCTGGTGCAGGTGTTCGGCGTGGATTTGACCATCGGCCAGCAGATCATCGTGCTGGTGCTGTGCGTGCTGACGGCGACCGGCATGGCCGGGGTGCCGGGGGGCAGTCTGCCGCTCATCGGCATGGTGCTCGAGACGGCCACCGAGGGCAAGGTGCCGGGGGCGGCCATCGCCATCGTGCTGGGGGTGGACCGCCTGCTGGACATGTGCCGCACGACGGTGAACGTGGCCGCCGACCTGACGACCGCCGTGTTCGTCGCCCGCACCGAGAAGGGGCGGGCGGTGGAAAGTGGGTTCCCGCAGCCGACCCCGCAGGGGGTCGTGTAGGCAGCTTTTATCACCCGACCCGTGGCGGGGTCGGATGCGGCGACATACCGCCTTTTGAACTTGGGCGGAGTGAGGCCGGGGGCGGAGGCCGGGTAGGCGGGCGACGGGTGCGATCCGCCGAGGGCGTCCTCGTCGTCGCCGTGCGGCATGGGGGTGTCGAGCAGGTCGCCGGTCGCCTTGTTCGTCGCCCAGCGGTACACCTTCTGTGCCGCGTCCGTCTGCTGCTTGATGGACGCGGTGCCGGGCGGCAGGCCGAAGGTCACCCCGCAATACTTCTGCAACACGCGGGCGATGGCCAGCCCGGTCTCGCGGTTCTGCTGGCGGCCCAGCCCGCGGAGCACGTCGAGTGCGGTGTTGTCGTCCGGGTCGGCGGCCAGCATCACCTCCACCGCGATCAGCCGCACCGGGCTGGGCTGGTCCGGGTCGGTCATGCGGTCTTGCAGGGTGGGCGGGATCAGGTGCAGGTTCCGCAGCAGCAGGGCCAACTCCAGCCGCAGTATTGGGGGCGTCTCGGCGTCGGTCACCAGTTGGCCGAGTTCGGCGGCCAGGCCGGGGGTGTTGCCGGCCGTCAGCACCGAGTGGTAGTGGGTGACGAGCGTCCGCATCGACCGCTCGGCCAGGGTGCCTGGCTCGGCCGCCCAGTTGATCAGGTCGCACAGGCTGCTCGCCGGCAGGCGGCCGGCGGATTCGGGCAGCGGGCCGTCGTTCGCCAGGTGCGGGTCGGCCAGGGCCGCGCGGACGGCGTTCCGCAGCACCGCCCAGCGGGTGTCCCCGCCGGCGAGCAGGGCTTCCGTCGCGGCGGCCCGCACCTCCGGCGACGGGTCGCGGAGGCCGTCGCCCACCGCCTTGGCGATGTCGGACGACTCGGCCGTGGCCACCGCCCGCAGGGTGCCCGCCCGCACCTCCGGGGAGAGCGACTTCCGCCCGACTTCGAGCACCACGGCGGCCGCGTCCCACCGCCAGTGGTCGCGGTGGCGGAGGGCGGCCAGGCCGGCCAGTTGCACCTCGGGGCGGGGGTCGTCGAGCAGTGTGAACGCGAGGGTGGGGTCGTCGCGGACGGCCGTGTACAGCGCCCGCACCTCGGGCAGGTTGGCGACGCCGTCGGTCGTGCGTGGCCAGTGCGGGCGGGTGAGCAGGGCGGTCGTCCACTTCTTCGCCCGGCGGCGGGGTTCGACCCCGGTGCGGATGAAATCGTGGCACACCAGCAAGCCGACGGCGACGACCAGCAGCAGGCCGAGGCCGAACCGGGCGAGCGGGTCCGGGGTGTCGCGGGTGGCGAACCACAGCCAGCCGAGGGCGATCAGATCCAGGCAGATGACGGTCGCGCTGGCCGGCGGTCGCCAGGCGTACCGCGACCGCACGAGCAGGGCGGAGCCGAGCACCTGGGCGATTGCCCCGATGGCCAGCAGGACGGACCCGCGGTGCAGCGCGGCCCCGCCGAGCACGGCCGGCGGCACGAGCAACAGGGCGATCGTCACCACCAGGGCGGCGCCACGGGCTGCGGGGTTGGCCTGCCGGTCCATAGATGAGGGTGGGTGCGAGAGTTCCGGGCCGGCAAGCATAGGTCACGTTGCGGCCGCCCGCAAATCGGAAGGGGATGGCGAGCCGAGCACCGTAAGGTGCCGGGTGTGGGACGACAACCCGCACCGTAAGG
>JANNDF010001038.1:0-2051 GCA_031387445.1 Planctomycetia bacterium | reverse complement strand
CCCGTCGGCTTCCTGCTGGGCGCAATCATCTCCCCGCCGGACGCGGTGGCGGCCACGGCCATCACCAGCCGCATCAAGGTGCCGCGGCTGGTGGCCACCATCCTCGACGGCGAGAGCCTGGTGAACGACGCGACGGCCCTGGTGGCATACCGGCTGGCGGTGGCGGCGGTGCTGTCGGCGGTGGCCGGAACAGGGCAGGAGTTCGTTTGGTGGGAGTGCGTGTTGGAGTTCGTGAAGGTGAGTGCGGGGGGCCTCGCGATCGGCGTCGCCGGGGCGGTGGCGGTGATCCAGTTGCACAAATTCCTCGCCCGGTACAAGCTGGCCGACGCCAAACTGAACATCGTCATCACGCTGCTCACCCCCTACGCGGTGTATTTGCCGGCCGAGCACCTGCATGTGAGCGGCGTGCTGGCGGTGGTGGCGGCCGGCCTGTGGGTCGGCAGCCGGTGCGAGAGGGTGTTCGATCACGAGTTCTACATCGAAGCACGGGCCGTGTGGGAGATGATCGAGTTCATCCTGAACGGGGTCATCTTTATCCTCATCGGGTTTCAGTTGCCGCTCATCCTGAAGGGGCTTTCGGAGAACTCCGACGGGTGGACGATGGAAGGACTGGCGGTGATGGCCGCGGTCATCACGGGGGTGGTCATCGTCACCCGCATCCTGTGGGTGTTCCCCGGCGCATACCTACCGCGGTGGCTCGACCGCAAGCTGCTCAAGAAGACAGACCCGTACCCACCGTGGCAGGGGGTGGCGGTGGTCGGGTGGGCGGGCATGCGGGGGGTGGTGAGCCTGGCGGTGGCACTCGCCATCCCCACGGTGGTCGAATCGGTGGACGGGAGATCCGTCCCGGTCCCGCACCGCGACCTGATCCTCTTCCTCACCTTCTGCGTCATCTTCGGCACCCTCGTCGGTCAGGGCCTGTCGCTGCCGCTGCTCATCCGCTGGCTGGGTGTGGACAAGTTGGCCGAGGCCGAGCCGCCGGACCAAGCGGAGAAGGTGGCGTGCTGAGGTCGTAGAATTGCCGAACCTCGCGGGCCTGAATCGGCGTCTGTCCGGTGGGTCCGCGAAACCATCACGCACCACCCAGGCCAAGGGCGGTGCCGCAGGAGACCGACATGCCGGCCAAGATCGACATGGCGAAGTTCGCCAAGTTCTGCAAGGACACCGGGTTCATCTTCCAATCCAGCGAAATCTACGGCGGGATCAACGGGTTCTGGGACTACGGCCCGCTCGGCGTCGAACTGAAGAAGAACATCAAGGACGCTTGGTGGACGGACATGGTGCGGAACCCGCCGCCCGGCCCGGACGGCCAGGAGATCCGCATGGTCGGGCTGGACTGCTCGATCATCATGAACCCGAAGGTGTGGGAGGCGAGCGGACACGTCGGCGCGTTCGGCGACCCGACCCGCAAGTGTCCGGGGTGTGGCAAGTTCACCCGCGCGGATCAACTGTGGTCGATCTTGGCCGAATCTGAATGGATGACCTCGCTGGTTCAGGAGTTCGATGCCGTCACCGGGAAGTACGACACCAACCGGCTGATGAAGTGGGCGAAGGGGAAGGGCCAGCGGCTTGCGCCGAACCTCGCACTCGTCAAGAATCCGGAAGTCACGCTCTCGTTCCTCGCCACGCGGGTGAACGGCCAGCCCGAAGTGCCGCCGTCACTGCAAGAGATGACTCAGTACATCGCCACCGAACAGTTGCACCAGACGGGGTTGCAAGACCCCTGCCCGGCGTGTGGTGCGCCACTCGGCGAGGCGAAACAGGTGTCGCTCATGTTCGAGTCGCACGCCGGATTGGAGAAGATCGAGGAGAACAAAGTCTACCTCCGCCCGGAGACGGCTCAGGGCATCTTCGCCAACTATCGGAACGTGCTGAACAGCACGCGGCTGAAGCTGCCGTTCGGCATCGCACAGGTGGGCAAGGCGTTCCGCAACGAAGTGAACCCGCGGAACTACACCTTCCGGTCGCGCGAGTTCGAGCAGATGGAGATTGAGTTCTTCTGCCACCCGACAGAAAGCATGAAGTGGTATGAGTACTGGCGCGACCTGCGG
>JANNDF010000495.1:0-2560 GCA_031387445.1 Planctomycetia bacterium | reverse complement strand
GCTCGCGCAGAGCGGCGTGAAATTCGCCAACACGTTTTGCACGACTTCCCTCTGCTCACCGAGTCGCGCGAGCATCCTGACCGGCCTCTACGCCCATCGTCACGGCGTGCGCGATAATTTCACCGAGCTGCCCGCCACCCTCCCGCATTGGCCCGGCCGCCTCCGCGAGAGCGGCTACGCCACCGCCTACGTCGGCAAGTGGCACATGGGGAATCAGAAGGGGGCGCGGCCGGGGTTCGACTACTCGGCGAGCTTCGTCGGCCAGGGCCAGTACAATGACTGCCCGTTCGAGATCGACGGCAAGCCCATACCGACCAAGGGTTGGGTTGATGCCGTGAGCACGGATTTCGCCATCGAGTGGGTCAAGAAGAACCGGGAGAAGCCGTTCTCCCTGGTCGTCGGGCTGAAGAGCGCACACGGCCCTCGCGGCGGGAACAACCTGCCGGAACACCTGCGGAACCTGTACGCCAACGAAACCACCCGACCGACCCCGAACTGCGGGGTGCCGGCGGTCTTCCACCAGAAGGACGCGAAGACCGACAAGTTCCCGCTCGGCCTCGCCGACAACGCCGTCCACCTCGACTACCTGCGGCACGTCGCGGGTGTGGACGAGCAGGTCGGCCGGCTGCTCGACGCCCTCGACGACTTGAAGCTGACCGACGACACGGTCGTCGTGTACGCGAGTGACAACGGCTACTTCCTCGGCGAGCACAACTCCGGGGACAAGCGGGCGCTCTACGACGAGTCCTTGCGTATCCCGTTTCTGGTTCGCTACCCACGGCTGTTCGGCAAAGGGACGACGGTGGACGAGATGGTGCTGAACATCGACCTCGCCCCGACCCTCCTCGACCTCGCCGGGGTGCCAAGCCCGAAGGAGATGCAAGGGGCGAGTTGGAAGGAACTGGCTGCGGGACGCAAGCCCGCGAAGTGGCGAACCGCGTTCTTCGCCGAGTACTACAAGGAACTCGGCAACGTCCCCACCTGTTACGCCATTCGCACCAGCACGCACAAGCTCGTCAGGTACCCCGGCCGCCCGGAGTGGACGGAGGTGTTCGATCTGACCGCCGACCCCTACGAGGTGAAAAACCTCGCCTCGGATGCGAAACTGACCGCGAAGCTGGATGGCGAATTGGCCACGCTCGCCAAGGACGTGAGTTACACGGAACCGAAGGCCGCCGACCCGCCGAAGAAGCCGGCCGCCACGGCCACCCGGCCGGTCCTGGACACCCACGTCCACCTGTGGGAGATCGAGCGGCGGGACGGCCTCGGGTGGATCGCCGCCGACAACAAGGTGCTGAACAAATCGTTCCTGCCGAAGGACCACCGGCCGCTCGCCGCCGCGAACGGGGTGGGGGTGGGGGCGGTGGTCGTCGTTCAGGCTGGGCAGAGCCTCGCGGACAACCAGTGGAATCTGGACGTCACGGCGAAGGACAAAGACCTGTACCGCGGTGTCGTCGGCACCCTGTCCGGTACACGGTGAGGGTGTCCCACCGGTTCGCGGCGTAGGTGGCCTCAGCCAGTCCGCGGGCGGCGCAGAAGGCGGTCACCGTCTGGTGGGACGACTTCCAGGCGATGATGGTCTCCCGCCAGAACTGGTCGCGATCAACGCGGCGATGCGACTTCGGCACGGGTCATCGTGCTCGGGTCCGTCACCGTGCACACGCAGCGGCTACGGGGGAACAACTCGCGGGAGAGCCAGGAGCAGGTGTGCCAACCGCTGTTCCGCCGGCGGCGGGGCGTGCCCGACCTACCGTACCCCGACGAGGTGATCCGCTACCACCAGCGGCGGAACGGGCAGGCCACGCAGTCGCACAAGAGGCGGCCGCATGATGCGTCATCTGATCCTGCGCTGTAGTGTTACGGGCCGGAGGCGGTCCACGAACGTTCTGAACTCAACCTGGTACAGAATCCGGTACAGAATGGGTTACATCCTGTGCGAAAATACGCTAATCTTTTCCTCGTCACGGCAGCGTCGGGGCTGTCCGGGCCACGAGGAATTCCAAGCAATTTGTGGGGTTTTGAGCGGGTTGTGAGTCGATAAACTCCCCGACTGAAAATCGCTAGGTCCCCGGTTCAACCCCGGGACTGCCCACTCGATGCCAGACGATGCCGGCCGGTGCTGAGAAGCGCCGGCCGCTTCTTTTTCAGGGGTTTCCTCCATCTCCGCCGAACCGCTCTGAATCGTCGCCGGAGTGCCAGACGGTGCGGGCGAGTGCCCCGAAATGCCCCCGGTCACTACGCCCGGCACTACTCGGATTTCACCCCCGCCCGGTGCCCCCGACACCAGCGACGGCAGTTTGCCGACCGCCCCGGCAAGGTCGTCGTGCCGCTTGTGCATGTAGCGGGCGGTGACGACGGGCGACGAATGCCCGGCCAGTTCCTGAACGGTTCGCGTGTCCGCCCCGCTGTTGCCGAGCAGTGTCAGGTAGGAGTGCCGCAGGGCGTGGAAGTCGGCGTGCGCGGGTCCGGTAGGCCCCCGCACCGCGGCGGGCCAGCCCCCCCCGGCCCCGTGGATGGGGAGCCAGTAGGGCCCCCCTTAACCCCCCCCAACCCCCCCCCC
>JANNDF010001012.1:0-9800 GCA_031387445.1 Planctomycetia bacterium | reverse complement strand
GACGCGGGCGCCGGTGCGGGACCGGCGAGGGCGGCCAGCGTGGCCAGTAGGGCTTGAGTCGGCACCATCGGTCGGGTCCGTCCGTGGGGGCAAGGGCGGTGAAGCTTACCCACCCTGAAATTCCCCCGGAAGCCCAACCGGGCGGTGAGGATTCGTGGGCTGATGGGCACCCCACCCCCGCCGGGGAACTGCGCTCTCGCGGCGACCTCTGCCCCAACGGGGAGGGGTGGGAGTGTATGAACCCACT
The DNA here is from genome assembly GCA_031387445.1 of Planctomycetia bacterium. Lineage (GTDB taxonomy): Bacteria > Planctomycetota > Planctomycetia > Gemmatales > Gemmataceae > JALHQU01. The sequence continues at coordinate 9,553 of JANNDF010001012.1, read as the reverse complement.
GCTTTGGACTGGAGGCGACAGTCGGGCGGCCGGGGAATACGACCACTACGGCGGTTGAGATGTGACCGCTGGCGGCCGGTGATGAGTGTTGCCCTCGCACCTGCCACTACGAGTGTGCGTCTGATTTCCCTGCCGCTCGACCCGCCCGACAAGAGCGGATCAGAAGTAATATTGGGCCAGGATGCCGAACCCGTGGACGGTGCCGCTGTTCGCCGGGCCGGGCACGGCGCGGTTGATGTTGCTGTACTGGAACTGGATCTTGGCGTTGTCGTTGAAGTGCCAGTTCAGCCCGACGGTGTGCTGGCCCATCTGCCCGCCGTTGATGCCGCGGTCGTTCAGGTCCATGTAGCTGTAGCGGTAGGCCACCTGCCACGCCCCGGTGCCCTGGATGCCGCCGCACTGGTCCCAGCGGAAGTTGTTCTTCACCTTGATGCGGTCGTACATGCCCATCCGCTTGTCGTACCCGCGGTGCTCGCCGGTCAGGATGTAGCTCGCCTCGGCGTACCCGCCCCAGAACATCGGGTTCGTCGCCGCCTGGCCCACCCCCGGCCCGTAGACGAAGCGGGCGTTCTGTGTGAACGCGAACGCCGCCTCCGCTTGCACCGAGAAGGGGCCGTCGATCCACAGTAGTTCCGGGCTGACCGTCTGCACACTGTCGGCCCGGAGGAAGCCGGTGTCGATAAACCGTCCGGGGTTGCCGCCGAGGGTGGTCTGGATGCCGGTGGCGTCCCGCAGCTCCGGCCGCGCCCGGAACCGCACCACGTTCTGGGTGTCACCGAACGAGTCGCCGGTGCCGCCCGGCTGGATGGTCCGCCCCAGGTCGGCCCGCCGCCACTGGTACGACGCCCCGACGTGGAGCAACCGCTCGCCGTCGCACTCGTAAATCGGCAGGCCGGTCACGCGGGTGCTGCTGGCGTAGTCGCCGCCGCCGAAGTCGGAGGTGAAGAAGCCGGTCGGCTGGATGCGGTGGACCATGGTCTGCACCACCATCCGCTGGTCCAGGTAGTTGTTCATCACGAAGATGCCGGGCGCGAACAGCGTCCAGAAGGCGTCCGACATGCTCGACCGTTCGAGGAACGTCAGGTGGTAGTCGGAGCCAACCATCTCCATCCCCTGCGGCACCTTGTGCTGGCCGATCCGTACCGTGCCCAGCAGTGGGATGTCCTTCATCCCGAACCACATGTGGTCGTAGGTGATGAAGTTGAGCTGCTCGAAGTTCAACTCCAAGACGTACTCGAACTTGTCGTACACGGTGCCGTCGGTGCGGAGGCGGATGCGGCGGAAGAACATGCCGTCGTCCAGCACGCCCACCCCGTCCCCGGCGGCGGCGGCCGGCAACCCGCCGTTCCCGGGGGCCGGCCCTCGGAGTGTCGTCGGCTGCGTCCACCAGATCGGCTCGAACTGCAACCGCCCGCCGAAGTGGAACCGCCACTCCTTGTTCGGCGTCTGGAAGTACAGTCCGTTGTCCCAGGTGCTCGTGAGTGGGAAACTGGTGCCCGTGGTCAGGGCCTTCTCCATCAACTCCTTCTGCTTCTGCTCGTCGTCCGCCTTCTTTTTGGCGTCGCGGTCTTTCAGGTAGGAGTCCAGAGACTTTTGCAAGTCCGGCGGCAACTTGGCCTCCTCCGGCTTGCTGTCCGCCACCTGGGCAAGTGGCGGCGTCGGCGTGGGCACGGCGGCAAACCCGGAGGCTGGGGGTAGAGCCGGCGGCGGGGCCACGGGTGTCTGGGCCGAGGCGGTGGCGTGTGCAAGAGCGAGCGTCAACACCAGAGCGAAGCGACCGAGTCGGGTGGCCATTATGAACTGTCCAGCGCGGGCCGGTCGTCCCTCCGGCCGCGATTTGACGGAATGCCTCCTCAATTCATCGGCCGCGATGAGAGGTGGAATGGAGGTATTAGTCTGGATGTGCGGTCGCAGGGGGAACGATTTTCCACCAGACAGCGAGTTCCGTTCAAGCCTCTCGCCGGTGCCCTTTCCCATTTCGCGTGTCGCTGTCGAGGAACTCTTGTCGGGTGGCGACGTGCTCGGGAGTGCTCTCAGTGACAATTCTTGTCTCGTTTCCAGGAAGTGCGTCCGACTGAACCGAAACGCGGCGAGACCCGTCTTCCCCGGTGGTCCGCCCGTTGTACAATGTCCCCCTTGGGAGTGTTTGCACGGCTGGCGCCGGCCCAGGTCTTCAAAACCTGTGGGCCCCGTGAACAACGGGGTCAGTCGGTTCGATTCCGATACACTCCCGCTCGCCGACTGGCACTGAACGGAATTGCACGGAGCGGCGGGGGGAACACGCCCTCCACTTTCAGCTCCATTGCCGTCCCCTTCGGCACAATTCCGCCCCTGTGGTGCGCCGCACCCCGCCGCACATCCGTGAGCATGCCCCATGCAGGTCGAGTTGGCCGTGACCGCCGGCCCGCACGCCGGCCGCACGTTCCGCTTCGCCGAACACGCCGCCTTCCTGGTCGGCCGGTCCGCTCAGGCCCACTTCAGTCTGCCGGAGAAGGACCCGCACGTCTCCCGCCTGCACTTCCTGGTCGAGGTGAACCCGCCCCTGTGCCGGCTGACGAACATGAGCGGCACCAACGGCACGCGGGTGAACGGCACGCGGGTGGACTCCGCCGACCTGGGCGACGGCGACCGCATCACCGCCGGCATCACCGAACTGGTCGTCCAGGTGGTGCCGGACCCGTCGCCGGGTGAACTGCCCACCGTCACCGCGCCCCCGCTCGATTCGCCCACCCTTTCGGCTCCGAGCGTCCATCCGACTCCCGCGACCGCTGCCATGTTGTCGGACGCCATCACCCTGGTCATCCCCGGCTACCGCCTCGACGGCGAACTCGGCCGCGGCGGCATGGGCGTGGTGCACCGGGCCGTTCACCTCGCCTCCGGCCAACCGACGGCGATCAAGACCATCCTGCCGCGGGCGGTGGTGTCGCCGACGGTGCTCGCGCGGTTCGTGCGGGAGATCGACATCCTCAAGCGGCTCGACCACCCTGGCGTGGTGAAGTTCCACGACAGTGGGGTGGCTGGCGGGTGTGTCTGGCTGGCAATGGAACTGGTGGACGGTACCGACGCCCAGGCCGTCGCCGACGCCGGCCCGCTGCCGGTGGGGCGGGCGGTCGGGTGGGTGGTGCAGGCGCTGGGCGCCCTGGCCCACGCGCACGCCCGCGGGTTCGTCCACCGAGACGTGAAGCCGCACAACCTGTTGGTGGCGAGCGGGCCGGGTGGGGACGTGGTGAAGGTGGCCGACTTCGGGCTGGCGCGCGCGTACGAGGCGTCGCCGCTGAGCGGGCTGACCCTCACCGGCAGTGCGGGCGGGACGCCACCGTTCATGCCGCCGGAGCAGGTGCGAGACCTGCGGAGCGTGCAACCGCCGGCGGATCAGTACGCGGCGGCGGCCACCCTGTACCGCCTGCTCGCCGGCCGGCACGTCTACCCGAAGACGAAGGACGCGGGCGAACTGTTCGCCAAGATTCTGACCACCGACCCCGACCCGCTGGCCGCGCACCGCCCGGACCTGCCGGCGGGCTTGGTGGTGGCGATCCACAAAGCACTCAGCCGCGAGGCAGCCCACCGCTTCCCCGACTGCACGGCGTTCGCCGCGGCACTCAAGCCGTTCGCGGCGTGACGCGGCCGTCACTTCGGCTTGCCGTCCGCCTTCGCCGGCGTCACCTTCTCCGGCCGTTTGGGCGGGGTGAGCAGGTCCAATTCCGGGTGCTCCTTCTCGGCGAAGGCGACGAACTCCCACAAGTCACCGAACTTGCGGTCGTAGGTGAACTCGAGCGCGTCGAGCACGGCCCGCCGCGCCTCCTTCACGCAGAACGGGTGCTTGAGCAACTCGACGAGTTGGTGCGGGGGCAGCGGCCGGGGCTTGGGGAGGATGTCGGGGTGTAGGGTGACAGAACCGGCGAGCGCGGCGATGTTGGTGGCATGCTTGTGACGGGCGAGGTCACGGCCGCTCAGCCCAGCGGCCAGTCCACCCAGCCCCTTCGACAACCCTTTCCGTTGCTCAGAATCTTCGAGCATCCCTAGCGCGTCCAACAGTAGGTCCACCGCCTTGCGGCACACCTCCTCCCCCTTGTCCGCCGGCAACCGCCCGGCCACCGCCCCCAGCCCGTCCGCTAACCCCTCTATTTCGCTCCAGTGCCGCGCCTTGGTCAAGGCGGCGGTCAGCATGTCGGCCGCCTTGCGGCACACCTCCTCCCCCTTGTCCGCCGGCAGTCGTCCGGCCACTGCCGCCAACCCGTGGGACAACTCCTGCCGCTCGGCCGAGTATTTCGACCCCCGGAGTGCGGCGAGTAGCCACTCCGCGGCCTTCTCCGCCGGTATCCGTTCGGCGGACGCCAACAGCCCCTCCACCAACCGCTGCGAATCAAGCCCGGTCGTCTTCGTCCGCTGGATTTCCATGTGGAGGACGTTCGCCGCTCTGAGGTACACCTCCTCCGCCTGACTCGCGGGGAGCCACCGTGCCACCGCCACCAAGCCCTCGGCGAGTGTGTGCCGCGAGTTGAAATTTTGCTGCTTCCGCAACGCGGCCGAGAGGACTTCCACCATCTGACCGCACGCCTCGGCCGCCTTGTCCGCCGGCAGTCGTCCGGCCACCGCCTCCAGCCCGCGGGCCAGCGCCCACAGTTCGCCCGAGAACTTCGCCTTGCCCAGAGCAGCCACCAGCATCTCCACCGCCTTGTCCGCAGGCAGCCATTCAGCCACGGCGGCCAGCCCTATGGTCAACGAATCGCGTTCGTGTTCCGCAGGTGTTTTGACCAACACCTCGAGGAGCAGGTCGGCCGCTTTGCGACACACCCCCTCCCTTTTGTCCGCCGGCAACCGCTCGGCTGCCGCCGCTATGCCCTCCGCGAGTTGCTCGCGTTCGGCAGCGCTCGTCGCCGTTTGCAGCGCGGCCAGCAGCAGGTCCGCCGCCTTGTCGGTCGGTAGCCGCCCGATGGGCACCGCCGGCCGGTACTCGCTGGTCAGCGAGAGCGTGTTCTTTCTCAGGTCGCTCAGGAGCAGGTTCGCCACCTGACGGCAAACGTCCTCCCGCCGCTCAACCGGCAACCACTTGGCGAACGCGGCGAGCGTACGGGCCAGGGATCGCCGGTGGAAGTCGTCCTTCGACCTTTCCAGTTGGGAGAGGAGGATGTCGGCCGCCTTGCCGCTCACCTCGGTCGCCTTGACGCCCGGCAGCCGCTCCACCAGGACCGCTAGCCCATTGACTTCCCGCAAATGGAATTCTCGCCCCAAGGCGGCGAGCACGGAATCCGCCGCCTTGCCGTACACCTCCCGTGCCGTGTCGGCCGGCAACCGTTCGGCCACTACCGTCAGCCAGCCGATCAAGATGTCTTGGACCCAATCGTATCCCACATCGTTCATGGTGGAGAGCACTCCGTTCGCCGCCGCGCGGCACGCTTCCTCCGCTTGATCGGCGGGCAGGCGGGCGGCCACCGCCAGCACCGCGCGGGTCAACGGTTTCTGGTCGGAATCGGAGGCCGGATTGCGCACCTCGGCCATCAGCCGGGCGGCGATGGCGTCGGACGCGTCGAACCGTTCGGCGTCCACCGCCGCCAGCGCCACCTCGCGTTTCAGTTCGGCCGACGCCCAGTCGTCCCGCAATTTGTCGGCGAACAGCGCGTCCGCGACGCGTTGCCGGCGGGAATCCAACCCGACCACGGCGTGCGTCAGATAGGCCGCCCGGTGGTGGAGCTGCCTTGCGGAGAGATGGGTACTCGTCGCCTCCGCCAACACCATACCCCCGATCCGCCCTTGGCGGTGGGAGACCAGTTCCCAGATGGCGGCTCGTTCCTGCTCGCTCATCGGGTCAAAATCGTCGCTCGCCAGAGCCGGTCGGTTCGGCCCGTAATTGCTACGGGCCAGAATGGGTCCGAGTATCGCTTTCACCAGCGATCGCTCCATCGTCTCGTTCGCCGTCCCCAAGTCATCGTTCGCCTTCGCCAAGTCGTTGCGGGCGTTGATCGCGTCCAGCCTCTCCTTGTTCGCTTCGGCTGTCTTATCCTCAGCCTTCTTCTTCTCCCCCCGTGCTATCCCGGCCTGGTCATTGGCGTACAGGCCGAAGCCGAAGGAGAAGCCGGCGCCGAGGGTCATCGTGAGCAGTACCAGCAGGCCCATGCCGGCGACCTTCTTGTTCCGCTTCGCCCACCGCGTCAGCCGCTCGACGGGGCCGGCGCGGCGGGCCGTCACCGGCTCGCCGGAAACGAACCGGCGGAGGTCGTCGGACAGGTCCGCACAGGTGGCGTACCGACGGGCCGGCTCCTTCTCCAGGCACTTGAGGATGAGCGTGTCCAGGTCCTTCGGCACGTTCGGGCGGAGCGAGCGGGGTGACGGCACTGGCTGCGACTGGTGCAGGAACATCTGCTGCACCGGCCCGCCGGCGAACGGCGTCCGCCCCGTCGCCAGTTCGTACAGGGTGCAGCCAAGGCTGTACTGGTCGCTCGCCGCCTCCCCCTTGCCGTCCGCCTGCTCCGGGGCCATGTACGCCGGTGTGCCCATCCCCTGCCCGTCCTGGGTCAGCCGCTCCGCCCCTTCCTCTTCCCGCGCGGCCAGTCCGAAGTCGAGCAGGTGCGGGTCGCCGGCGGCGTCGAGCAGCACGTTCGCCGGCTTCACGTCGCGGTGGACCACCCCCTGCGAGTGGGCGTAGGCGAGGGCGTCGGCCAGCTTCCGCCCGATGTCGGCGACGGTATGCAGTGGCAGCGGAGTTGGCCCCTGACCACCCCCGGCATGACTGCCGGGGTTCTCCAGGACCACCGCCTCCAGGGTGCGGCCGTCGATGAACGCGGACACGATGAACCGGCGGTCGCCGTCCGTGCCGGTCTCGTACAGGGGGACGATGTGCGGGTGCCGCAAGTTGGCGGCCGCCTTCGCCTCGCGGAGGAAGCGGGCCAGCCGCTCGGGGGTGTTCAGGCTGCCCGCCTTGGCCACCTTCACCGCCACCTCACGGTCCAGGTGCGGGTCGAACGCCCGGTACACGTCGCCGAACGCGCCGGCCCCGAGCCACCCGCGCACAACAAACCGACCGATTGTGGCGGGGGTGTCGGGCGGAACGGTACTCGCGTCCGAACCAGGCAGTGGCACTGTGGCCCGCTCGGCCGACGGCGGGGAGGCGGGTAGCGGAATGGTGGCCTTGGCGTCGTCGGGCGACATACACAAACCCTGGGCGAAGCTCGGATCTCGGTCTGTCAAGTGTCCGGGTCGGTGTCGGATTGGTCAAGGGTGCGTCTGTGAAACGATGTCGCGGTCACGAATTCCGGCCGACGGGGAGGGGCTGGCGACTCTGATCAGGCGGGCCGGACGCCGCCTCCGGCGCGGAAGCTGCTTACACCGTCACGCCCGCACGCACGGGTTCGGCTCGCGCCGGTTGCACGGAGTGGGTCGGATTTCACACCCGCGTGCCGGGTCGGACGTCCGATTTTACCGTTGCCCGCATCCCCCGGCGCCCGCTCCAATCCAGAGTGACCGTCTCACCGTCCGCGAGGTCGCCATGACCACCTTGCTCGCTTTGTTGTGGTCGTTCCTCATTCCCGTGCAACAACCCGCCAAGCCCGGCGTGCCCGCGAAGGCCGACGAGCCGACCTCCCTGGCCGCCACTATCACGCTGCGGGAAGTCGAGTTGGCCGAGTTGTTGGAAAAGCTCAAGCTCGAACTGGGGTACAAGGTAAGCGGCAAGGTGACGGTGGTGGCGAACATTGTCGTGCCGCTCGGCGACGCTGGGACTGCCGCCGCCTACATGCTGGACGGGAAAGTGACCTCACCCGAGGTGCAGTTGGAAGGGCTGCGGGTGCAAAACCTGGCGGCCGAGTTGAAGTACGCCGACGGCAAGCTCACGCTGACCGGCTTGAAGGCCGCCCTCCCGCCCGACAACCCGACCGACAAGCCGGGCACGCTTAGTGGAACAGCGACCGCCGCCATTACCCCCCGCGGCGATCTGAACGCCACCCTCAAACTGACCCGTGTGCCGCTCGGCGAAGCATTGAAAGCGGTGCCCGGCGGGGTGCCGGCGAGCGGGGCGGTGAGCGGCACGGTTCAGCTCAAGGCGCCGCTGAACGAACTGTCCGACCCGGCCACCTGGGTGGGCACGGCCGATCTGACCGCCGATGCGGTGACGGTGTACGAGCGGGCCGCGAAAGCGGTGAAAGCCAAGTTGGGTGTGAAGGACGGGAAGGTGTCCATCTCGGAACTCGTGGCGGAGGTCGAGAACATCCCCGTGGCGGGCGACGCCACCCTCACCCTGTCGGGCAAGTACCCGTTCACCGCGGCCGTCCGCACCAAGCCGAGCCGGGTGAGCGAACTGCAAAAGCTGGTGCCCGAACTGGAACTGCCGGTCGCCATCCGGGGCAAGTTAGCCGCCGACGCGAGTCTCGACGGCACGTTCAACCCGCTCGCCATCGCCGCATCCGGGACGGTGAACGCCACCGATTTCGCCATCGGCGAGGGGGCCGGGGACACGCTTACCGCCAAGTGGCAGGTGACGCCCGAGCGGGTGAAAATCACCGACCTGAAGGCCGGCGTGTTCAAGGGCACGCTCAGCGGGCTGATCGACTACCCTGTGGCGGCGAACGCCACCGGCGCGGTGGCGGTGAAGTTCGACAAGATCGACGCGGGTGCGGTGGCGGCGGCGTTCCCGAAAGTGCCGGTGAAGCTGACCGGCGAGGTGTCCGGAGACGTGAGCGGGAAGTTGCCGGCGGCCAAACCGGGCGAAGGGCGAGCGATCGCGGCGGACGTGAACCTGACCGCCCCGAAGTTGACCGTGCAAAGCATCCCGGCCGAGAAGCTGACCGGCAAACTGAGCGTGGAAGGGTCTGCGTTGAAATACGAGTTGGGAGGGAAGACGCTCGGCGGGTCGTTCGACGTGAAGGGCCGCTACCCGGCGGCCAAACAGGCTGCCCCACCGCCGGCGCCGGGCAAGGAGGTCAAGAAGGACGAAGACGGGCTGGTCCGCCTCCGCGGCATCGACCTGAGTATGCTGGCGAATGCACTCAAGTGGACCGGGTTCACCCTCCGCGGGGTGGTGGACCTGACCTTTTCCTACTCCGCTGACCTGAGCGACGGCGACGGGCGGTACAGCATCCGCGGGCTGGGGTTCGGCCGCAAGCCGTTGATCCCCGAGATCAGCGGGCGGGTGCGGTTGCGGAAGGGCAACCTGGAGTTGCTCGACACCGTCGGCCCGGTCACCCGCGGCACCATCCGGGCACAAGTGCGAGCCAGCCTCTCGGAACCCTCCCGCAACTTTTACCGCCTGTCCGTTGATCAGTTGGAACTCACGCGGCTATTCGGGGCGTTCACCGCAGGCCGGTCGCCCATCGACGGGGTGGTGTCGCTCACCGCCCGCGGCAAGCTGTGGCCGGAGTTCACCGCCACGGGCACCATCGGCCTGTCCCGCGGGCGGATCGGCGGACTGACCGTCACTGAACTGCGGGTGCCGTACACACTCAACATTCGCAGCGGCGGCGGACAGTTTGTGATCCGAGACGCGGCCGGCGAGGTGGGCAACGGGCGGCTGAGCGGCCAGTTCGAGTACGGGTGGGGGGCGAGCGGGCGGGCCGTCGGGCAG
>JANNDF010000494.1:0-5514 GCA_031387445.1 Planctomycetia bacterium | reverse complement strand
GGCCTCACAGAGGCCGGCTACAGCAGATCACCCGCCGGAGCCGGCTTTCGGCTCGGCGGCTTTGCCGGTGGGGATGCCCACCCGCAGTTCGGTGGCGATGATCGCCGTCTCCTCGCGGATGATGGCGAGCGTCAGCCGCGTCTCGTACACCAGCACGCCCGACCCGGTCACCAGCCCGCCCACGCCCACCGCCCCGGCCACCAGGGCGATCAGTTCCGTCACCACCGCCACCCCATCCGCCCCGAGCATGACCAGCACCGCCCCGACGAGCGAGGTGATGGCCGCCGCCGCGAACGCCCCGAGCGACACGTAAAACGCCGTGAGCGCCCGCACCAGTAGCATCGCCCGGCGGTTGGCGTACCCCAGTTGGCGGAAGCGGAGGGCGGTCAGGTTGTCCTGGCTGTCTTTCTTCGACTGCAACTCTTTGGCGAGGGAGCGGGCGCGATCCACCGCGCGGGCGAAGCGGTTGGACGTGGACAACGACATGACGGCCGAGGCGTTGGTGAGTACCGCGGGGGCCGCGATCAGGGTGAGCACCGCGAACGGGTTGCCCGCGGTGACGAGTCCGCCGTCCATGCCAGACCTCTACAACAGTCGTGGGTCGGGCGAGCCGAGCGGCGTGAGCCGCCGGGTTCAGTTGCCACCCGCCGGCCTTACGGCCGGGGTTCGCCAACACATCACTTCTTCTTGCCGGCCTTCTTCTTGCCTTCCGGCTTCTTCACCGCAGCGGCCGACGGGTTCGTCGCCTTCTTCTTGGCGAAGATGGCGTCGAACCCGTCGGAATACTTCTTGTTCTCGGCCATCCCCATGCGAACGATGCTCATGGCGTTGCTCCTGGTGCGGCTTCGGCGGGAAGCTTTTCCCGTAATGTAGCGCCGTTCGCGGGCGGTGCAAGAGTTCGTGACCCACCCGCGCGGACAGGTCGTCTACCGGGGGGTCGGCCTCCGCAGTTTGTTGAAGTCGGCCTTCGACACCAGCGGCACGCCCTGCCCTTTCGCCTCCGCTTGAAGCAGGAGATACCCGGTGGTGCCTGTGGTGGCGGTGTCGTCGAGGGAGTACACCACGAACACCTTCGCCCTGTCCTTGCCGGCCGCACGTATCGCCTCGCCCACCGCCATCTGATCCACCTTCGCCCCCGGCGGGTCGCCGACCGCGAAGAACTTCATGGTCCCGCGTTCCACCGCCGCCCCCGCGTACACGGTCACGTACACCGGCACCGCGTCCACCGCCACCTCGGGCAGTTTCTCGGTGGCGGGAGTCTGGTCGGTCGATGGGGTGTTCGGGCTGGTCGGACTGCCCGTGCCGGGGCCGGTGTCGGAGCCTCCCCCGCCTCCCCCGCCGGTGCCCCCGCGGAAGATGAAGAACGCCACCACCAGCGCCACCAGCACCCCGCCGATCCGCCGCGCCCACTTGTGCAGCGAGTCCGGCGACTTGCCCTTCACAATGGTCTTGTCGAACCCGACGCACGCCAGCCACGCGCCCAGGTAGCCGGCGACGAACCCGCCGACGATCATCAGCAGTTTCTGGAGGAACTCGGTGACCTGTTCTTGCGTCGGCATAGCGAACCTCCGCGGGCGGCAAGGGCGGGGCTACCGCGGGGCGAACGGGTTGTCGATGGTGACGGACTCGTTGGCGAACCAGGCGGCGATGTTGTCCAGCGTCTTCTTGTCCGGGAAGCGGCTGGCCTTCCGCGGGCAGACGAACAGGTACTTGACCGCCCGGTTCTTCTTCTTCGTGTTCAGGGTGAACCCGCGGGCGTCTTCGGCACTCGCCAAGATGAACCGGGCGCCGGGCGGGCCGTCCGGGGCGGCGTAGCTCATCTCGCCCGTCTCGCCGTCGATGTCAACGGTCCACACCACCGTCCTCTGCGCCGAATCCGCCCGCTCCTTCATCAGCTCGTCCGTCCGCTTCTTCTCAATCGTCAGGTCGTCCTTCGCCTTCTTCAGTTCGCTCCGCAGTGCATCGAGGTCCGTCGGCCCGTCGGCGCCGGCGGTGCTGTCGGCGGTGGACGACACGAACGGCAGCAGCAGGAAGATGCAGAACAGCAGGATGAGCACGTCGATGAGCGGGACGAAGAAGCGGGTGACGGCCCGCTCGGGCAACTGGATCACGCCCGTGGCCCCCCGCGGGTGCCGGCCGAGACGAGGTCGATGGGCGGTTCGGGCGGGCGGCCGGCCATACTGCGGATGAGCTTCTGCCCGGCCACCACGATCCAACTCGGCAGGATGTTCAGGAGGGCCATGAACAGCCCGCTACCGGTGGCGGTGATGGCCGGCCCGTACTTCTGGATGATCTCCTCGGCAGCCGGTTTGGAGCCTGGGCCGAACGAGCTGAACGTCTGGAGGATGGCGGCGACGGTGCCGATGAGGCCGAGCAGGGGGAACCACTCGGCCCCGCGGGCGGTGTGCGTCAGCCAGTCGTCGGCCGAATCGTCGAAGTCGTTGCGGGCGTCCTTCCACTGGAGTGCCCGCCAGGCCAGCCACGTCTGGGCGAGGAACAGCACCCCGCCCAGGCCGAGGATGACCCAGTCGATGGCCGAGTCGTTCAGGCGGCGAACGTACTCGTCGCGGGCGGCCGGCGGGACGGCGGCGAAGATGACCGCCGCCACCGCCAGCGGGAGCGAGCAGAAGACCAGCGGCAACAGGGTGTTGATCCACAAGCGGCGCACGAACTGCCTCCGGGCGGTTGGGGCGAGCGGCCCGCGTGAGCGGGCTGGTGTACTGACTGGAACCGCCACCGTCAGGTGGCTGGGTCAACCGAACCACCCAGTCGGCTCACGCCGGCGGTTCCAGGGAACCAGCCCGCTCACGCGGGCCGCTCGCCCGGTCAGTTCGCCTATTTGGTCACCCACTCCGGCATCGGCTGAATCTTCCCCTCGGCGTCCACGCACGCCAGGGTGGTGCTGGCCTCGCAACACAGGTGCCCGTCCGGGCCGAACACCTCGTATTTGTGTTCCAACCGCACGGGGGTGGTGCGGGTGACGGTGGTGCGAATCGTCAGCACGTCGTCGTAGTGAGCCGGGCGCTTGTACTTCACTTCCACCTTCGCCACCACCAGGTAGAACCCCTGGTCTTCCAGGTCGCGGTAGGTCAGGCCCATCTGCCGCAGCAGTTCGGTGCGGGCCTGCTCGAAGTACACCAGGTAGTTGGCGTGGTGCAGCAGGCCCATCCGGTCTGTCTCGGCGTACCGCACGCGGATTTGGCAGTCACCTGTCATGAGTCACCAGTCATCAGTCATCAGTCATCAGTCGACTACTTGGTCGGGCTTACCGCTCATTAGTATCGCCAGGCGTAGACCCGACCACCCACTTGACAAATGACTGGTGACTGATGACCAATACCGCCACTAGCGGATGAACCCGACGCGGTCGAACGGAAAGAAGATGAACACCGCCCGACCGAGCATGAGCCGCTCGGGCACCAGCCCCCACATGCGGCCGTCGCTGCTCTGGCTGCTGTTGTCGCCCATGCACAGGTAGTGGCCGGGCTGCACGTAGAAGGTGTTCAGCTTGCCGCCGGGGTAGTTGATGTAGTGCGTGTCCCGCCACAGCTTCAGCCCTTGCACGACGGCCGTGCCGGTCGCCCCGACGCACGCCGGCCGTTTCATGTCGGCCTCGGACGGCTCCTCGATCGGCTGCGGGGGGTAGTCAGCCTTGCCGCCGAAGTCGATCGGCTTGTCGTCCACCCACACCCGCAGGCGGCAGTCAACGTTGGCGAACCGCAGGCGATGGGCGGTGCCCGCCTTCACCCCGGACTCCTTGCTGACGAGGGTGAACGGGTCGTCGCCCACCGGTACCACCCGCGGGCGAATCGATTTGTTCCCGTCCTCACGGGTGTACTCCTCCAGACCGGGGAACATCTTCAGCCGCACCTGCCCCTTGTCGAGTTCCGCCCGGTAGCGGTGCTCGCCCTTCGACAACTCCAGCACCACCGCCCCGCCGTCGGTCACGGTGACGGTGCTCTCGAGCATCAGGTCGCCCACCCAGTTGTTGCTGTTCTCCAGGTTGTGCTGGGCGATGCCCCGCTCAGGATCGTTCTCGAACCCGGCGTTGTACCCCATGAAGTTGGTGATCTTCTCGGCGGACAGCACGGCGTTCGCGGCCGTGCCCGACCACCCGCCGCCCTTCGGGATCAGGTGCTGATACCCCACCCACCCGAATTCCGCCCCGGTGTGCGCGAAGCCGGTCGGCCCGTTCGTCTTCCAACCGGCGTCGGCGGTCGCCAACGGCTGCCACCGCGGAATGGCGCCGCTCTTCGCCAGGTTCACCGACGGGTGATCGTTGTCGTACACGATCCGCCGCATCGACATCACCTGGTCGTCCGGCTTGCGGACGATCTCGAAACCCTTGTCGCCGAGGGTGAACCCGGCCTTCTGGCTGGCCTCGAACAGGGCCACCGCCTCCGCCTTGTTCGGGTAGCGGTAGTCGTCCACGTCCCACCGCACCCGCGGCTTGCGGACGGTCGTCCGATTCCCCCGCGCGTCCGTCTCGGTGACCAGCACGTAGTCTGTCAGGGGTGCCCGCCACTCGTCGTGCTTGTCCTTCGGCCGCGGGTAGAGGACCGCGCCGGTATCGTCCTTGGCGTCGGCGGGGTAGGTGAGCGCGCGGGTGACGTACAGGTCGCCGTTGTGGATGGCGACCGTCTCCCCCGGCAGGCCGACCAGCCGCTTGATGTAGTTCTGGGCCGTCTGCTTGGTCTGCGGCTCGTCGGGGAACTTGAACACCACCACGTGCCCGCGGTGGTCCACGCTCAGGAACTTGCCCACCAGCACGCGGTCGCCGCTGCTCCATTCGAACTTCTTGTCCTTCGCCCCGGTCGAGTTCTCGTACCGGCAGTTCGGGCAGCAGTAGCCGGTCGTCTCCTGGGTCGCGGCCCCGCCGCTCGGCTCGGCCTCGCGGCTGGCGTTCACCGGGAACTCGAACCCGCACTCCGGGCAGGTGACGATCTTCTTGTACCCGTAAAGGGTTTCCGCCATGCTGCCGGTGGGGATGACGAACGCCTCCACCACGAACAGCTTGAGCATGAGCACCAGCACCACCACGAACACGACCGTCTCCATCGCCTCGCGGCCGGGGCCGGGGTTGTGCGGCGGGTGGACGGTGGACGGCTTGGCCAGCGCCGCCTCGGCCTTCGTCGCCTCGCGGTCGGCCCACCCGCCCTTCAGGAACAGCCAGCCCAGGCCGAGCACGCCGAACCCGGCCGCCGACAGCCACGGCGACTCCCCCGCCTTCACCGGCAGACCGACCAACCGGCTCAGCCTGAACCCGCGGAACTCGAACAGGGCACAGATCGCGACCATCGGTAGGCAGAGGAGCAGGAACGGCGGGAGGGCGTCGAGGAGTGAGTTGCCGAACCGCAGGCCGAACGACCCGCGGAGTTGCCACGCCCCGTAGATGGTGGCGATGTTCCCGCAGGCGAGCAGGGCGACGCCGGCGTACCGCGCGAGCGTGTGCCGGTCCGGAAGGGCGAAGGTCATGCGGGGGAATCCTTGTCTGGCGAACCCCGGCAGTTATGC
>JANNDF010000950.1:0-5117 GCA_031387445.1 Planctomycetia bacterium | reverse complement strand
TGTGGGGTCACTGGCCTCACGTCGCGGTATGGTTGCCCCCCCCCCCCCCCCCGGTACGGGTGCGGGCGGGGGGTTTGGGGGCCACCGCCGCACCCGCTTCCGGCTCGTCGGGTCTCGCTCACGCTTCCGGCTCGTTCCGGCATGTCCCCCATCTTCACGAACCACTGGTCGCTCAGGAACGGCTCGATGGGGGTCTTGCTGCGGTCGCTGTACGGCAGGGGGATGTCGCGGTCCTGCTTGTCCACGAACAGGCCCAACTCCTCCATCTTGGCCACCACCGCTTCGCGGGCCTTCTCACGGGTCAAACCGCTGTACTCGCCGAACCCGGCGGCGATGGTACCGTCCGGGTTCATCATGTTGATGATGCCGATCTCCGGGTGACGCTGCCAACAGGCGTAGTCGTTCGGGTCGTGGGCGGGCGTCACCTTCACGCAGCCCGTCCCCAACTCCATGTCCGCGAGCAGCCCGTCGGCGATGATGGGAATCTGCCGTCCGGTGTGCGGTTGCAATGCATACTGCCCCACCAGATGTTTGTAACGTTCATCGTCGGGATGCACACACAGTGCAGTATCACCCAACATCGTCTCCGGGCGGGTGGTGCTGAATTGAATGTGTAAATCGTGTTCGCCCATCACCTGATATTGAAAGGTCCAGAACCCGCCCTTCGTGGTCTCGGTGTACGTCTCGTCGTCGGCCACGCTGGTTTGCAGTTGCGTGTCCCAGTTCACCAGCCGCTTGCCGCGGTAGATGTACCCGTCGCGGAACATGCGGAAGAAGGTTTCGCGCACGGCGCGGGCGCAGGTTTCGTCCAGCGTGAACCGCGTGCGCGCCCAGTCGCAGCTCGCCCCGATCTGCTTCAACTGACCGAGGATGCGGGCCTCGTACTTGTCCTTCCACTCCCAGATCTTCGCCACGAGCGCGTCACGCCCGTACTCGCGGCGCTTGAAATTCTTGTCTTCCGACGTGAGGAGCCGTTCCACCACCGCTTGCGTGGCGATGCCGGCGTGGTCGGTGCCGGGCATCCAGAGGGCGTTGCGGCCCTGCATCCGCCGCCAACGAATGAGCACGTCTTGAAGCGTGTTGTTGAGCGCGTGCCCCATGTGCAGGGCGCCGGTCACGTTCGGCGGGGGGATGACGATGGTGTACGCCTCGCCCGGCTTGGCCGGGTCGGCGTGGAAGTACTTCTTCTCCGCCCATCGGTCCAGCCACTTCTGCTGGGCGTCTTTGGGGTCGTAAGCTTTGGGTAGTTCGATCGGCATCGCAGTCCCCGATTATATTTTCCACGGATGACACGGATCAAAACAGATCAAATCTGATCGTGTCTTCCATCTGTGTTCATCCGTGGCTGAATTCTCTTCACTCCGCATCTTTGAACAGCTTGTATTCGATCGCATCCACAAGAGCGAGCCAGCTCGCCTCGATGATGTTCTCGCTCACCCCGACGGTGCCCCACACCGCCCCGGCGTGGTCGCGGCTCTCGATCACCACCCGCACCCGCCCGGCCGTGCCCTCGCGGGCGTTCACCACCCGCACCTTGTAGTCGGTCAGTTGCATCTCGGCCAGCCGCGGGAAGTGCGGCAGCAGCGCCTTCCGCACCGCCCCGTCCAGGGCGTTGATCGGCCCGTCGCCCTCGCTCACCGTGTGCTCGACCGCCCCGTTCACGCTCACCTTCACCGTCGCCTCGGTCAGCAGCGTGGCCCCGACGTGCTCCGTCTTCGCCCGGTAGCTGTGCAGCTCGAACCACGGCTTGTACTGGTCGGTCGCCTTCCGCACCAGCAGATCGAACGACGCCTCCGCCGCCTCGAACTCGTACCCGGCGTACTCCAAATCCTGCACCTGTTGAAGGATCTTCGCCATCACCGCCTTGTCGGTCGCCAGGGCGTACTTGGCCGTCTTCGTCACGATGGTGCTCTGCCCGCTCAGCTCGCTCACCAGGATCCGCCGCTCGTTGCCCACCGCTTCCGGGTTGATGTGCTCGTAGGTGCTCGGGTCTTTCGCCACGGCGTGCGTGTGCATCCCCCCCTTGTGGGCGAACGCGCTCTGCCCGACGAACGGCTGCCCCGGCCGGAAGTTCATGTTGGCCAACTCGTACACGTACCGGCTCGCCTCGGTCAGCCGCACCAGGCTGTCGGGCCGCAGCACGTCGTACTTGTACTTGATGGCCAGGTTGGCGATCACGCTCACCAGGTCCACGTTCCCGCACCGCTCGCCGATGCCGTTCATGGTGCCCTGCACCTGACTGGCCCCGGCCCGCACCGCCGCCAGCGTGTTCGCCACGGCCAGATCGCAATCGTTGTGACAGTGGATGCCCACCTCGCACCGCAGGTGCTTCCGCACTTCCGTCACCAGTTCGGCCACCCGCTCGGGCATCGTGCCGCCGTTCGTGTCGCACAGGATCACGCAACTGGCCCCCGCCCCTTCCGCCGCCTTCAGCGTCTTCATCGCGTACTCCGGGTTCGCCCGGTAGCCGTCGAAGAAGTGTTCGGCGTCGTACATCACCTCGCGGCCGGCGGCCACGCAGTACGCCACGCTGTCGGCGATCATCCGCAGGTTCTCGTCGGGCGTGGTGCCGATCACGTTCGTCACGTGGAAGTCCCACGTCTTGCCCACGATGGTGATCACCGGCGTGCCGGCGTCGAGCAGCGCCGAGATGCACGTGTCGGTCGCCGGGTCGGAGTTCTTCCGCCGGGTCATGCCGAAGGCGCACACCTTCGCGTGCTTGAGCGGGATGCTCCGCACCGCGCGGAAGTACTCGGCGTCTTTCGGGTTGGACAGCGGGTACCCGCCCTCGATGAAGTCCACCCCCAGGTCGTCCAGCCGGCGGGTGAGCAAGAGCTTGTCTTGCAGCGAAAAGTTCACGCCCTCGCCCTGGCTGCCGTCGCGGAGGGTGGTGTCGTACACGATCACGCGGGTCATGGGAGAGTCGGTCCCGGTGAACCGCGGGGGTGAACCCGCGGGTGGGTGCAAAAAAAATCCCCGGAGCGTTTCGGCTCCGGGGATGGTGTACGGTGTTGCCGCCCCGGAGTCAGTCCGTGGTAATAACGACGGCTGCGGTGGTGGCGGCGAACGGCGTCACGGTGTGGCTCCTGCGTGCTGACAGTATTACGCGCGAACCGGGGGAATGTCAACCTCCCCGGGGCGAACGGTATGCCTTCCGACGTGGCCGCCCCCACCCCGGCCGGGCGTCACTTCTTGCGATAGGCCTCGGGCGGCTTGACCGTCTCCGGCTTCTCCTTCGCCGCCGACACGAACTCCTCGACGCACGGCACGCAGCAGAACTCGTACGTCTTCCCGCCGACCACCCAGGTGAATTGCGGGTTGGCCAGCGTCTCGGAGATGGGACAAATCTTGTCGCCCGACTTGGCCTCCGCGTCGTGCTTCGACTTGACCCCCTTGTACTTCTCCTCCGGCAACTTCGGGCCGTTCGCCTGAATGTCGTTTGCCGTGTAAAGCCCGCCGGGGGTGCCGAACACCTTCTGGGCGGCAGCGTCGGTCCGCTTCGCCGGCATCACGTCGTGATCGGTCGCCTCCGGGCTGCGGAACGCGACCCGGAAGCGTTTGCCCCCGATCCGCAGGTTCGGGATGCTCACCCCGACCGACTTGCCGACCACCTCCTTCGGCAGCTTGCCGACGAACCGACTGGTCTTGCCGCCGGCGTCGCCCGTCTGCGGGGACGGGGTGAATTCGAACTTGGTGGACGCCGTCACGTCGTCCGGCCGGGCGAACGCCTCGACCGCGTCCGCGTCGGTCTCGACCAGCGATTTCGCGTCCTTGTCGAGCAGGTACAGGCGGACGGTGCCGTCGGCCTCGAACACCGCCTCGGCGTGATACGCGTCCTTGCCGATCTCCACGATCACCCCGCCGTGAGCGGCGGAGATGGCGTGATCGGCGTGCGAGGGCTGAGTGGGTGCGGGCGGGCTGGCGTCGGGCGCTTTCGAGCAGCCGACCAGAGCGACGGCGACGGCCGCGCACAGGGGCAGAATGCGAGACATGGGGTGAACCTCCGTAGGCGGAAGCGGGCGCGGGGCCACGGTTCCGGCGGGATGAGGGGTGAACGCAACGAGGGGGCGCGTTCGCCCTAACAGCGGAGGCGGTGGCAGAAGTGGTGCAGGTGAGCCGACGGGTCGGGCGGTGGGCCGACGATGACCGTGAGAACGGCGTGGGCGGGAATCGGAATGACCGGGGCGATACCGGCGAGCGTGCCGCTCGCGGCGACGTGGTGGCGGCCGTCGTCCACCGGCGGAACGGCGGGGGCGCTCACCACAGCTTTCTGGCACGGGCAGTTCGGCTGCTTCGCCGGCGTGGGCTGGACCGGCTTCGGGGCCGTGACGGCCTTCACGGCCGCAGCACACCGCGGGCAGCCCTTCGCCGGAGTGGTCTTCGCCGCGGCCGGCTGTGTCGGCGGCGCCGTTGGGGTGGCGGCGCAACAGCACGCCCGCGGGCCGACCAGGACCGAGAGCAGGTAACACAGGATCAGCAGCACACGCGACACACGCTCATCATACCCCTCGTCGTTCCGGCAGTCGAGGCCACCGTTCGCGCGGCCGGGGGTGAAGTCTCGGAACGACCCCCTCTCCGCCCAAGAGTCTGAGTGTGGTCACGCGGCGGCCGGCGGTGGTCACACCGTGTGACCAGCCACATCTCACGGGCACACACGCTCGCCGGAAACCACACGCAAGTCGCGGCCGGCGCAACTGGGAACGGAGTTGCTCTCGGGTGCCGGCGCCTCCTCACCTTCACCCGGAGTTTCGCGGATGACCTCCCGCCTCGCTCTCGCCGCTGACGTCCAGTCGACGTGACGGTGACGTTCCACACCCAGTCCGACAACGGCGCGGTCAAGTGGCAGCCGGTGGCCGTCACCGACAAGGCCGGGAAGTTCACCCTGCGGACGGGCGCCGGCGGGGACGGCGCCATGCCCGACGAGTACAAGGTGATGTTCGAAATCCTCCGCGTCGAGAGCGACCGGAAGAACAGCGGGATCGAGGTGGAGGTGGACGCCTGGAAGGGCAAGCACTCCCACCTGGAGACCGCCCCGAAGGTGACGGTCTCCGCCGCCGGCGGCGAACTCGACCCGTTCCGCCTGGAGTAGGGTGGCCCGCTCTCGCCGAGAGCGGCTT
>JANNDF010000939.1:0-2610 GCA_031387445.1 Planctomycetia bacterium | reverse complement strand
TCTCGTTCAAAATCTCTCCCGGTTTTCTCTCCGCGCTCTGTGCGCCCTCTGCGGTGAACATTCTTCCGTCTTCCTCTCGTGCCCTCATGTGCCCTCGACGGTGAAATCTTCGGTCCTTGTGAATCATGCGCCGCACCCTGTTCACCCCCACGCGGGCCGTTCTCGGGCTGGTGCTCCTCGCCGGGCTGGTGGTCGGCGGGCTGGCCTGGGTGAGCGTGTCCGCGCTGCAAGCCGAAGCCGACCGCCGCCGGGCGCACGCCGAGAACGACCGCTCCACCCGCGAGCACTTCGCCCTCTGGCGGTTGGACAGTCACCTGCTCGGCCCGCTCGGTGTCGAGAACAACCGCCCGTTCACCAACTACTCCGCACTCGCCGCCCCCGCCCCGGTGGTGCTCGACGACACCGGCCTGCCCACCGCCGACCCCGGCCGCGTCCCCTCCCCGCTGCTGTCCGCCGACCTGCCCGCGTGGATGGTGCTGCACTTCGAACTCGACGCCGAGCGCGGCTGGCGGTCCCCGCAGGTGCTCCCGCCCACCCTCGCCCGCTCGCTCGCCGCCGAGCCGCTCAACCTGCCGCTCACCAACTGCACCCCCGCCCGCGGCGAACGCCTCGACCGCCTCCGCACCCGCCTTCCGCTGCCGTCCACCCTGGCCACCCTCGCCGCCCTCGACCGCCGCGACCGCTCCCACCCGCCGTACTTCGTGCCGGTGCCGCTGGCCGACGAGCCGTCCGCCGACAAGCCGACGCCCGCCCCGCTCGACGGCATCGGTCGCACCGTGCCGGGTGACGGCTTCGCCTCCGCCCGCGGGTTCGCCTACGGCCCCGCCGTGGTGAGTGCGAAGGCCGACGAGAAGAAGGACGACGGCCACGGGCTGAGCGTGTCGAAACCCGGCCCGAAGCCGGGCGAGAGCGTCGCCGAGTGGATGCGCCGCCCGGCGGGTGACGAGGGCGAACTGCCGTCGATGCCGGCCAACGTGCAGGAGGTGGAGTTGTCCCCCGAAGCCCGCGCCCGCAAGGGGGCGTTCGGCCAGATGCAGGCGTCCCGCGCCGGCGGGTACGAGCCGGTGGTGTCGAACGTCGCCCTGCCCGCCTTCGGGCTGAAGGCGCCCGCGCCCGGCAGTCCCACGCCCGTCAGCAGCGTGAAGCCCGGTCCGCCGCTCACCGACGAACAGACGAACTACCGCAACGCGACCGAGTGGGCCGAGCGGCTGGCCAAGACCATCACCGACCGCTCACAGAAGGACGCCGAGAAGCTGCGGGAGGTGATCGAGCAGAAGAAGTCGAACACGACGGCGAAATCGACGGAAGTGGTGCCCGAGCGCCTGCGGGCGAAGACCCCGCTCGGACTGGTGAGCGTGAAGGACGGCGACCCGGACGGGCAGGCGGCGGTGCCCAAGTCGGCCCCGGTCGTCACCCCCGTGGCCGTGCGGCTCAGCCCGCTCCGGGCGGCGTGGCTGTCCGCCCCCGACGGCACCGTTCACCTGCTGCTGGTGCGGGCCGCCGGCGTGCGGGACGCGGTGGTCTACCAGGGCGTGCTGCTCGACTGGGACGCCCTGCGCACGGAACTGACCGCGCTCGTGACCGACCTGTTCCCGAACGCCGAACTGGTGCCGCTCGGCGACGGCCCGAACCCGGACCCGGAAGCGACGCTGAACACGCTCCCGGTGCGGCTCGACATGCACGAGCCGGTCGAGCCGACCGACCCCGGCTTCACCCCCCTGCGGCTGGGGCTGGTGATCGCGTGGGCGGCGGCGGTGCTGGCGATCGCGGCGGTGGCCGTCGGCGGGCGGGTGGCGCTGGTCACGGCCGAGCGGCGGATGCGGTTCGCCTCGGCCGTCACGCACGAACTGCGAACCCCGCTCACCGCGCTCCAGCTTCACCTCGACCTGCTCACCAGCGGGCTGATTACCGACGAGGCGAAGAAGGCCGAGTACCTGGCCACCGTCGCGGCCGAGACGGATCGGCTGAACCGGCTGGTGGAAAACGTGCTCGACTTCGCCCGACTGGAGAAGTCGAGTGCCCTGGCGATGGCCCGGCCGATCCCGGTGAGCGAGGTGTTCGCCACCCTGCAATACACCTGGGCCGACCGGCTCCGCAACGAGGGCTTCGAACTGGTTGCCGAGGCGAGCGTGCCCGACGGCCAGACGGTGACGTTCGACTCGCGGGTGCTCGAACAGGTGCTCGGCAACCTGATCGACAACGCCCGCAAGTACGCCAAGACCGCCACCGACCGCCGCATCGGGGTGCGGGCGAGTACGACCGCCGGCCGGGTGGTAATCGCGGTCGAGGACTACGGGCCGGGCGTGCCGCCGGGGGAAGAGAAGAGCATTTTCAAGCCGTTCCGCCGCGGCAGCACCAGTACCGACACCGGCGGGGCCGGGCTGGGCCTGGCCCTGGCGAAGGAATGGGCCGAACTGTTCGGCGGCAGCCTGACGTACCGACCGGGGGCCACCGGCGGCGCCTGCTTCCGGCTGGAGTTGCCGGGGTGAGTGGTGTGGTCATCGCTTCCATTCCTCATGTCATCGCCGCGGGGGTGGGGGCGGGGAACGCCAGACCGCCGCCAACAAGCGGGGCTGATACCAAAACCCCACCGCGCCCCCCCCAGCGGGC
>JANNDF010000925.1:0-1521 GCA_031387445.1 Planctomycetia bacterium | reverse complement strand
CTGAGACGCCACCCCCGCGGCCCGTCCTGCTGCCGGCGCCGGTTGTGTCGCGCCGGGCGGGGTTTGCGGGCGGGCGGGCGGAAAGATTCGCTTGATCCGCCGCCCCGTTGCGGGTATCCGTAACAAGTATCGCCACCGCTCCGGAGTTGCACGCATGGCCCCAGGGACGTTTGCCCGCCGCATCGCGGGTGTCGCGGTGGCCGGTCTCGTACTGGCAGGCCTGCCCGCCGCATCGGCCCAGTTGCCCAAATCGCAGTTCCGCCCGGTCGATCCGATCGCCCTGTCCCTCGACGGGACGAAGGTGTTCACTCTCAACTTCGCCTACATCACCCCCCGCATCGCCAAGGTGAAGACGCCGGACAAGGGCGAGCGGACGGTGTGGTACATGCCCTATTACGTGCTGAACAAGACCGGCGCCCCGCGGACGTTCCAGCCCGAGTTCGAACTGGTGACGAAAGACCCGGAAGGGGTGGTGATGAACTCGCTCGACGAGTCGCAGCCGTCGGTGGTGGACGCCATCCGAAAGATCGAAGACCCGGAGAACGTGCGGAAGTATCTCACGACGGTGTCCATCGCCAAGGACAAGATCCCGGTCGCCCTGAACGACACCTACCCGGAATCGCAAGCGGTCTTCGGGATCGCCGTGTGGCTGGACGTGCCCGAGAAGGCCAACCCGAACCACTTCAGCGTTTACGTGACCGGCCTGTCGGACGGGCTGGCGAAGAAAGAGATCGACGACAAGGGGCAGACGAAAGTGGTCATCTCCCGCAAGACGCTCCAGCTCGACTTCAAACGCCCTTCGGCGTCCAGGACCGACCGCGCGGACGACATCAAGCCGAACGAGAACAACGGCCTGGGGTCGGAGGCGTGGAAGTACCGCGAGTCGCAGATCATCCTGAAAGCGGTCGTTCCGAAGTGATTTGTGGCGACCCCCGGCAGTGATGCCGGGGGTGCTTGGTTCCGCCACCCCCGGCATCACTGCCGGGGGTCGCCAAGTTTCGCCATCAGGTTCACCATCTCGATCGCCGTTGTCGCCGCTTCGAACCCCTTATTGCCGGCCTTCGCACCGGCCCGGTGCAGCGCCTGCTCGAGCGTGTCGCACGTCAGCACACCGAAGATGACCGGCACCCCGCTACCCAGCCCGGCGTTCAGAATGCCGCTCGTCGCCGACCCGGCCACGTGGTCGTAGTGGTCGGTGTCCCCGCGGATGATGCACCCCAAGCAGACCACCGCGACGTACTTCCCACCGTTCCCCAGGTGCTGGGCCACCACCGGGATCTCGAACGCCCCCGGCACGCGGATCACGTCCACGCGGTCGGCGACGACGCCGTGGCGGGTCAAGGCGTCGAGCACCCCGGCCAGCAGGTGATCGACCACCAGGGCGTTGAACCGCGCCGCGACCACCGCGAACCGCCCGGCCGGTGGGGAGAAATCGCCTTCGTAGAGCATGGGCAACCTCAACTGGAACCGCCGGCGTCAGCCGGCCGGGTGCGGGGATGGTAGACACCCGGCCGGCTGACG
>JANNDF010000158.1:0-2155 GCA_031387445.1 Planctomycetia bacterium | reverse complement strand
CCCAAAAATTCGTCAGTAGCTCCCGCTCTTCCTCGGGGGTCAGAAGGTCGGATGAATAGGTGGCGTTGACGGTGTCATCGATCACCTGAGCCGAAGACGCTTTGCGGGTCCGCCGTGCGGTGGCCATGGGTGCCTGCTCCTCTCCCGTTGGGATGGTGGGCGTGGGTGCCGGTTGGGTGACTCGAACGGCAACACCCGGCTGGTGCCTGCCCACTCCGGGGCATGGCGTCAGGCGAACGGACCTCGACTGCCACGAATCTCGCGGCAGGAGAATACGATTGGGGTGCCGAACGTCTGTCGCGGCGTCAACTCGAGTGATCCGGAAGGTCCGGACGATCCGAGCGGAGCCGCATGGAGGTGGGAGGTCGCCCGACGGCCTTGTCTTCCGTGACCCCGATTCCCGCGATCCACTCCGGCCGGGTGAGCGGCCGACGGAATGGGAGTCGGGACGACGGAGCGGTTCCCAACGTCCGGCGAAGGGGAGGCAGGCAGAGTGGGTCTTACGCGGAGGTCGGGGAGTGCCGGAGCGGGGTTGCGAGAACCACCGGGTCGGCGACGACCGTCATCGCGTCGGGTTCGCCCTGATGCCCTTCACCATTTCAACTGCCGGATTGTAAGCGATTGTCACAGGGGGTGCAAGCGACTGGATGGCAAACCGGCGGATTTTTCTCCCCAGCCGGTCCCGCTTCACAGACGGTTCGGCGGGTCATTCGGCCAGGCAAGAATACAACGATTGTGTGGGTGGTGCTGGTTCCGGTGGCGGTGGAGTTTGCGTGGGTCGGAGCGGATAATTCAGACAGTCGTGTGGTGGCATTCCGACGACGGAGGAAAGTCGGTCACGAAATCCCGGCACCAGTCGAAATCGTGTCCTACAGTGCAATGAGAATCTCTTGCGCGACAGGAATTCGCCCGCCACTTGCACGGAGGTAAGGCCGGTGTACCCGCCCCCAATAGCCCCGTCGCCTGCCAGTCGTACACCTCTGTCGTCTGCGGTGGACATGCACACGCCCCGCTACAAGTGTTCGGTGTTGGCGGTGGACGACGAGCCGGCCGTCCTGTCTCTCCTCGCACACCAACTGGAACACGAGTTCGACGTGACCACCGCGGCGTCGGCGGCCGACGCCCGAAAAGCGGTTGCCAACTCCACACCGGACATTGTCCTCGCCGACCTGTCGCTGCCCGACGACACCGGCACCCGTCTGCTCGATTGGGTGTACCGCACCGCCCCCCGCACCGCTCGCGTTCTCATTAGCGGCACCGCCCGCTTGCAAGACGCGGCCGATGCCATCAACTGCGGGCACGTTCACCGCCTCATCCTCAAGCCGTGGAAAGGCGAAGACCTGGTGACCCACCTGCGGGCGGTCGCCCGCAATCTACTCCTGGAGCGGAGCCACGAGCGGCTGCTGGAAGAGTTGCGGACACTGAACCAGGAACTCGAAGCGCGGGTGCAGGAGCGGACCGAAGAGCTGAGGGCGACGAACCGAACGCTCGAACGGATGGCCCTCACGGACACCCTCACCGGGCTGTCGAACCGGCGGGCCATCGAACTGATCGGCGGGCAGGAACTGTTGCGGCGGGTTCGCACGCCCTCCCCGATCGCCTTCGGCATGCTCGACATTGACCGCTTCAAGCAGGTCAACTCACAGTTCCTTCAGACGGGCGGGGATCACGCCCTCGTGCAACTCGCCCGCATCGTGCAGCGGACCATCCGCGGGACGGACTCCGTCGGGCGGGTGGGCGGGGAGGAGTTCCTCGTGGTGGCCCCGGACACCGATTCGACCGGCGCGACAGTATTGGCCGAGCGGTTGCGGAGCGAAGTGGAGGCGATGGAAGTGCGGTACCACGGGCTGCGCATCCCGCTCACCATCAGCGGCGGGTTCGCGGTGGCCGACGCGGCCGACCCGGTGTCGTTCGAGCAGATGCACGAACTGGCGGCGGAGGCGCTGGCCGAAGCCAAACGCACCGGGCGGAACCGTAACGTGGTGAAGGTGTTCGACGCCGCCCGCGCCCAGGTGCGGCTGCCCGTCGGTACCAGTTGACCAGGGGGAAGTGACGCCCAAACGCGGCACTTCCCCCTGGTCAACCCCCCCCCGGCTGCTAAAGTAACAACATCCGTTTGTCCGCGACATTCCGTGTGACCCGAGCCCGGTACGCC
>JANNDF010000908.1:0-2048 GCA_031387445.1 Planctomycetia bacterium | reverse complement strand
CGTCATGTTCCGTTCGCACATGGGGGATTTCAAGGGGAGGTTGCGTGCTCTGCTCGCTCCGCGAGCGGATTCCGACAGACCGCTCGCGGAGCGAGCAGAACACTCCCCCCGCTGGCGCCGGGGCCACCCGCAACCTACACTAAACCACAGACCCGCCGCCGTTCCCGCTCCGGTCGCCCATGAGCATCGACCCGCAGCAGCCATTTCTCCGCACCCTCGCCCCGCTGCTGCGGGCGCTGGAGAAGCAACTCCGCGGCTGGCTCGACGCCCGCCGCAAGTACCCCATCACCCTCATCCAGCGGGCGGAGATCGAGGGCCTCGCCGACGACCTGCACCGCAAAGCCGACGCGCTCGACGTGGACCGCCCGCTGCTCGTGGTCATGCTCATGGGCGGCACGGGCGTCGGCAAATCGACGCTCATGAACGCCCTCGCCGGGGGCAGCGTCGCCCAGGCCAGCTTCACCCGCCCGACCACCCGCGACCCGGTGGTTTACTTTCACCAGTCCATCAAGCCCGACCGCCTCGACCCCGCGTTGCGGCTGTGCAAGTTCGTTCAACACGACCGCGAAGCGCTGATGCACAAGGTGATCGTGGACACGCCGGACGTGGACAGCAACGACCTGGCTAACCGCGACAAGCTGAAGGAGCTGTTGCCCGTGGCCGATGTGGTGCTGTACGTCGGCTCGCAGGAGAAGTACCACGACCAACTCGGGTGGGAACTGTTCAAGGAGCAGCGGCAGCGGCGGGCGTTCGCGTTCGTGCTGAACAAGTGGGACCGCTGTCTCGACGCCGGCAGCGGCATCCGCCCCGACGAAGACCTGATGCGCGACCTGACTGCCGAGGGGTTCGCATCGCCCCGGCTGTTCCGCACCACGGCCCAACTGTGGGTGGACGCGAAGAAGGCGGGGCAGGCCGTGCCGCCCGACCTGCCGCCCGGCGAGCAGTTCCGCGAACTGGTGGACTGGCTCGAAGCCGGGTTAACACGATTGGAAATTGAGGCGGTCAAGGCCCGCGGGGTGGGGCAACTCGTCACCTCCACGGAGTCGGTCATTGAGGGGGTGAAGCCGCCCGACCTGAGCGTTCAGGCGGCGAAGGTGCGGACGGCGTGGGAGGGTGTGCTGAACGAGGAGGCCGACGCCCAGGCGGACGTGCTCGTCAGCACGCTGGAGCCGTACCAGCAAGAAGTCGAGCACCACTTCACCGTCCGCGGACAGCAGAATTTCTGGGGTCTGACCGCCGCCTACCTGCGGGCGACGACGAAGCTGAAATACTTCACCAGCACCCTCCGCGACCGCCTGCCGGGTGTGCCCAAAGTGACCGCCGGCAAGGTGGACACGCCGACCGACTGGAACCTGTCCGAGTTCGTGCAGAACTGCTCCCGTACCGCCGGCGAGCGGGTGCTCACGCAGCGGCTGTCGGCGCTCTCCAACAAGTTGCTTGTCGAAGCGGATCAGAAAGGGTTTCCACTCGCGTTGCTCACCGAGCCGACCACCGCCCTCGCCGAACAGCAGTGGGAAGCGCGGTTCACCCGCGGACTGGTGGAGTCGCTCACCGAGATCGAACGGGAGGTGACGCAGCCGGTCGGCTGGCGGAAGTGGGTCCGCGGCGGGTTCATCTTCGTGTGCAACGCCCTCCCGCCGGTCACGCTGTTCACCTGCTTCGCCGCGGTGCTGTACCAGTATTTCGTCGTCGGCGAGAAGGAACTGAACTGGGTGATCCTGCTGCTCCCACTCTACGCCACGCTGGGCGTGCTGGTGATGGTGCAACTGGCGGCGGCGGTGGGGTTGCCGGTGCGGTGGCCGCGGGTCCGCGGGCAGTTCCAGGAGCGACTGCGGCAGAAGCTGGCGACCGAGTTGAACGCCGTCTTCCTGCCGGTGCCGGACGAGGTGAGCGCGGCCGTGCGGGACGAGAAGCGGCAGGCGGAGGCGCTGGTGACGGAGACGAGGCAGATCGCCGACTGGCTGAACGAGCGGGAGCAGGCGTCGCACGTCGGCGAGCTGTACGGCAAGTGAGGCGAATTGTAGTCCCGAAGGGACGACCGGGAATAG
>JANNDF010000907.1:0-12572 GCA_031387445.1 Planctomycetia bacterium | reverse complement strand
GCTCTCGCGGGCGTCCTCGACGAGCGACACCCACGAGAGCCTGCTCCGCTCCCGCTGGGACCTGATCATCGTGGACGAGGCGCACAAGATGAGCGCCCCGGGCGAGGACCGAAAGACGTACGCCTACCGCCTGGGCGAGTCGCTGTCCAAGATGACCGACCACTACCTGCTCATGACCGCCACCCCGCACAAAGGGGACCAGGACCACTTCCGCCGCTTCCTCGCCCTGCTCGACCCGGACGTGTACGGCAGCATCCGCAGCCTCCAGCACGCCATGCGGGAGCACGAGGCCCCGTTCTACCTGCGGCGGACGAAGGAGGCCCTGGTCTCCTTCCCGCACCCGGAAACGGGCGAGGTGCACAAGCTGTTCACCAAGCGGGAGGTGCGGACGGCGGCGTTCGACCTGGATGGGGACGAGCTCGACTTCTACGACGAGCTGACCCGGTACGTCGAGGACCAGTCGATGGCGGCGGCGGTGGACGAGACGGCGCGGGGGCGGGCGGTCGGGTTCACCATGGCCCTACTCCAGCGGCGGATGGCCTCGTCCGTGTACGCCGTCCGCCGCAGCCTGGAGCGGATGAAGGAGCGGCGGGAGAAGATCCTCGAGGACCCGGAGGCGCACCGCCGCGACCAGATCGAGCGGCGGATGCCGGACGACTTCGACGAGTTGACCGAGGACGAGCAGCAGCAGATCCTCGGCCAATTGGAGGGCCAGGTGCTGTCGGCCGACCCCGCCGTCCTGCGTGAGGAGATCGGGCGGCTGACCCGGCTCATCGACCAGGCGCGGGGGCTCGAGACCCGGGACGCGCAATCCAAGCTCGCCAAGCTGCGGTCGGTGCTGAAGGAGCACGGCCTGTTCGACGACCCGAAGATGCGGCTGCTCATCTTCACCGAGCACAAGGACACCCTGGACTACCTGGCCGGCGACGGGCGTGACCACCGGCCGATGGGCAAGCTGCGGGAGTGGGGGCTGTCCACCACCCAGATCCACGGCGGGATGAAGATCGGCGACCGCGACACCGCCGGGTCCCGCATCCACGCCGAGCGCGAGTTCAAGGAGTCGGCCCAGGTGCTGGTGGCCACCGAGGCGGCCGGCGAGGGCATCAACTTGCAGTTCTGCTGGCTGATGGTCAACTACGACATCCCGTGGAACCCGGTCCGGCTGGAGCAGCGGGTCGGGCGGATCCACCGGTACGGCCAGGAGAAGGACTGCCTGGTCATCAACTTCGTCGCCCAGAACACGCGGGAGGGGCGGGTGCTCCAGTAGTTGCTCGACCGCCTGCGGGAGATCCGCCGCGAACTCGGCACCGACCAGGTGTTCGACGTGGTCGGCGAGGTGTTCCCGGCGACCCTGCTGGAGAAGCTGTTCCGCGACATGTACGTGCGGCTGACCGACGAGCACAAGATCCAGGACCGGATCGTCAAGGACGTGAGCCCGGACCGGTTCCGCTCGATCACCGAGAGTGCCCTCGAGGGGCTGGCCAAGAAGGAGCTGAACCTGTCGGCCATCGTCGGCAAGTCGGCCGAGGCGAAGGAGCGGCGGCTCGTGCCCGAGGTGATCGAGCAGTTCTTCGTCGCGGCGGCCCCGGAGTCCGGACTGCACCCGAAGGCGACCGGCCCGAACACCCGCGTGTACCGCGTCGGCAAGGTGCCCCGCAACCTGATCCCCATCGGCGACCGCCAGGAGCCCAAGTTCGGACGACTGGGCCGCGAGTACGGCAAGATCGCGTTCGACAAGGCCGTCATCCCGACCGACCCGACCCTCGAGTGGGTCACCCCGGGGCACCCGCTGTTCGAGGCGATCCGGACGGACACCCTGGCCCGCGTCGACGACCACCTGCGGCGGGGTGCGGTGTTCTTCGACCTGCACCGCGACCACCCGGCCGTTCTCGACGTGTTCGCCGCCTCCGTCCGTGACGGCCGCGGCAACACCCTGCACCGCCGCCTGTTCGTGGTGGAAACGGCCGCGGGAGGTGTGATGGCCGTCCACGAGCCGACCATCCTGCACGACGTGTCCCCGTCCCCGCCCGGCACTCCACCGCAGCCGGGGCTCACACTCCCGGATCGGCGGGCGGTCGAGCAGTTCCTGTACGAGAACGCCCTCAAGGCGTGGGTCGCCAAGGCGTCACAGTCCCGCGTCCAGGAGGTGGAACGGGTCGAACGGCACGTGGACATCAGCCTGAACGCCCTGATCGACCGGCAGCAGACGCAACTGGCCGAGTACCTGAACCGTCAAGTCGAAGGCCAGACTGTTCAGGGCCTTGACGGACTGATCGCCCAGGCGGACCAGCACCTGGACGAGCTGAACACCCGCCGCGACAGCCGGTTGCGGGAGTTGGAACTGGAGCGGCACTGCTCGATCGCGGACATCACCCACATCGGTCGGGCGGAGCTCCTGCCACACCCGGACAGGGCGAGCCCGCAACTGGCCCCCATGGTCCGGGACGACGAGATCGAGAAGATCGCCATCGCCGAGGCGATCCGCTACGAGAAGGACCGCGGGTGGGTGGTGGAGAGCGTCGAGTCCGCAAACCGCGGGTTCGACCTGATCAGCCGCCGTCCGCACCCGAACGACCCGAAGACGTTCGTCGAGGTGCGGTTCATCGAGGTGAAGGGGCGGGCCGGGGTGGGCATGGTGGCACTGACGGCGAACGAGTACGACACGGCCGGGCGGCTGAAGGGGGACTACTGGCTGTACGCCGTGTTCAACTGCGGGGGTACGCCCGAACTGCACGCCGTCCAGGACCCGGCCCGGCTCGGGTGGAAGCCGGTCATGGCCGTCGAGCATTACCAGCTCAACCCGGACGCGGTGTTGAAGAACGCGGGCGACTCAGGGAGATGACGGATGGCATCCACGGACATCGGCATGCGGGTGGATGAGATCGTGCCCGACACGGCCACCCACCTCGGCCATATCCTCGTCAACCCGTGCGGGGAGGTACTCGTACACCGCCCGGACAAGCCGAAGCTCGGGGTGACTGCGGCCCTGCCCAGGCTCGGTCGGCTGCCGGGCGAGCGGCCGTACGCCACGCTCTCGCGGCTCTGGCAGGAGCGAATGGGCGTGACCCCGGACGGCGTGTTCCCGATCCGCCACCTGTGGACGACCCCGCACAGCCGCTCGTACTACTTCGCCGGGTCGACCACCGACATCCGACCCGAGCCGAAACACGAGTGCGGCTGGGCCGATCCGGGTCACGCCCGTGAGCTGCTCGCCGCCTCCGCCCCGGGGCCGGGCCGCGACCGGGACCTATCGGCCCTCGACGCCGCCCTCGGCATGTGCCTGTCGCCGTACCGCCGGGTGCTTGAGACCGTCCGCGAACTGCACCGCATGGGGTACGAACAGATCCGGGCGTGCCCCTACCTGTACGCCCTCGGCACGTGGCGGTGCCCGATCGTCCCCGCCTCGTGGACGCTCCGGGAACACGGCGGCCTCTTCCGCTACCCTTGGTCGGGTTCCCAGACGCCATTCCCCAACACCGAGCAGCACCACACGACCTACACCAGTGCGAACGGGCAGGGCGATCTGTTCGACAATTTCGTCGTACCCGGGGTCGAGTTCGCCACCCCGCGGGAACTGGCCGAGGCGTTCGTTCGGGAGCGGCCGCTGGTCAGCTTCGCCGGCTGCGGGCCTGATCCCGAGTACGCCCGCTGGCTGGACGCGGTGCTCAACACGGCCGTGCCGGTCGGCGTCTTCTACGCGTTTGCCGAGTACGAGCCGCCGTGCGATCACCTGTACACCGCCCATACCGAGTGCCGCACGCTACCCCTTCCGCCGCCCGGCCCCTATCACCAACGTGTCTGGGACGAGTACGCCAAGAGTTGAACCTTCCCCCGGACCGATTGGAGCCGTCGTGACCGCATCGCCTGAACGGTACCCCAAGCGGCTGATCGAAGTCGACCTGCCTATCGCTCGCATCTCGGCCCACGCGCGGCGGGAGAAGTCGATCCGGCACGGGCACATCAGCACCCTTCACATCTGGTGGGCACGGCGACCGTTGGCGGCGTGTCGGGCGGTCATCTGTGCGGCGTTGTGGCCCGACCCGGCCGACGAGTTGTGCCCGCAATCGTTCCGCGACGCCGCGGCGAAGCAAATGCTCGCGTTCGCCCGCCAAGTGGCCACCACCAAGCTCGGTGAGACGTGCGACCCGGTCAGCCGCAAGCGGTGGGAGGCGATCGCCAAGAACGAGCCCTCGCTCGACCCGACCGAAGACGCCCACCAGAACGTGCTGCGGTTCGCCCTGCTGGACTTCATTGCCGACTTCGCCAACTGGGACAATAGCACCGTTCCCGAGTACCTGGAGACGAGCCGGACGCTCACGCAAGCGGCTCACGAGGCACTCGGGGGCGAACCCGGCACCCGCCCGCTGGTGGTCGATCCGTTCGCCGGCGGCGGCAGCATCCCGCTGGAGGCCCTCCGCGTCGGGGCGGACGCCTTCGCCAGCGACCTAAACCCGGTAGCCGTGCTGCTGAACAAGGTGGTGCTCGAGTACATCCCGAAGTACGGGCAGAAGTTGGCCGACGAGGTCCGCAAGTGGGGGCAGTGGGTCAAGGACGAAGCTGAGAAGGAACTCGGTCAGTTCTACCCGAAGGACGCCGACGGCGCGACGCCCATCGCCTACCTGTGGGCACGGACTATCCGCTGTGAGGGACCGGGGTGTGGGGCCGAAGTGCCGCTCATGCGGTCGCTGTGGCTGGCGAAGAAGGAGAAGAAGTCGGTCGCCCTGAAGATCGTTCCGAACCCGGACGCAAAGCGAGTGGACTTCGAGATCCTCCCGAACGCGAAGGCGAAGGACGTGAGCGACGGGACGGTGAAGCGGGGGTCTGCGACCTGCCGGTGCTGCGGGCACACTACGCCGGTGAAGTCGGTGCGGGAGCAGTTGAAGAAGCGGCAGGGCGGGGCTGCCGACGCCCGGCTGTTTTGCGTGGTCACCACCCGGACCGATACCCAGGGGCGGTTCTACCGGCTGCCCACGGAGCGGGATCTTGAGGTGGTGGCGAAGGCGGCGAAGGAACTGGAGAAGCGGAAGAAACAACACGTCGGACCGCTAAGCTTGGTGCCAGAGGAAGAGATTTCTCACGAAGGCACGTTTCGCATCATCAAGATGCTTCTCTACGGCTGCGTGGCATGGGCCGATCTCTTCTCACCTCGACAACTTCTATCACTGACCACACTATGTCGATTCGTCAACGAAGCGGGCGAGAAGTTGACCAAGGAGTACACAAACGGCTTGGCGCAAGCTGTGCAGACATGCCTGGCGTTCTGTATTGATAAAGTCGCGGATCTTGGAAACGGGTGTTGCAGATGGGAACCAGTCGCGTAATGCCCGCATCAGCTCTTCGGGCGGCAAGCAATTCCGATCGTCTGGGACTTCGCCGAAGGGCTGTCGCTTGGCGAATCAAGTGGTTCGTTCACGATAATGGTAGATCGCTTTTGTGATGTACTGGAACAGTGCGGCTCGGAATGGTGTCCTGGTAGCATCCATCAGGCTAGCGCTGTAGCCCACCCGCTGCCTACCGACAGCGTTAACGCAATGGTCACCGATCCACCATATTACGACGCCATTGCCTACGCGGCTCTTTCCGATTTTTTCTACGTCTGGCTGCGTCGATCAGTTCTCTCACAGCATGTAGAATTATTCTCAAATCCACATACATCGAAGAATCAGGAAATCATTGTCGATATGCCGCATGAGTTGAACATTAACGAGAGGGACATCGCTTTCTATGAGCGGGAATTGACGAAAGCGTTCAAGGAAGGCCGGCGTGTCGTGCGCCCCGATGGGGTCGGCGTGATCGTGTTTGCCAGCAAGACGACGGCGAGTTGGGAGGCGATCCTCCAGGCAGTGCTCGACGGCGGCTGGGTCATCACCGGCTCCTGGCCCATCGACACCGAGATGGCAAACCGCGTGTCAGCCCAAGGGCAGGCTCGACTCGCCTCCTCAGTTCACCTCGTCTGCCGACCGCGGGAACATCCCGACGGCTCGCTGATTACCGATACCGTCGGCGACTGGCGCGACGTTCTCGGCGAACTGCCGAAGCGGATGCACGAGTGGATGCCGCGGCTGGCGAGCGAGGGCGTTGTCGGGGCAGACGCCATCTTCGCCTGCCTCGGCCCGGCATTGGAGATCTTCTCCCGGTACGCGCGGGTCGAGAAGTCGAACGGCGACCCGGTGACGCTGAATGAGTACCTGGAACACGTCTGGGCGGCGGTGTCGAAGGAGGCGCTTTCCACGATCTTCCGCGACGCCGAAGCGAGCGGCCTCGAACCCGACGCCCGCCTCACCGCCATCTGGCTTTGGACGATCGGCGGCGGGAAACCGACCCCCGCCAGCGAATCCGCCGAGGCCGAGGAGGAGGTGGAGGACGGCTCCACTGAGGACGAGGAGGACGAGAAGCCGAAGGCGGTGAAGGCGATCGGGTTCACGCTGGAGTTCGACGCCGCACGGAAGATCGCGCAGGGGTTGGGCATCCACCTGGAGAAGAACGAATCGTTGGTCGAGGTGAAAGGGGACAAGGCCCGACTATTGGCCGTCGCCGAGCGGACCAAGCACCTGTTCGGTAAAGCCGCGACGACCACGGACACGAAGGTGAAGAAGGCGAAGAAGAAGGCCGGAACCCCGTCGCTGTTCGCGGAACTGGACGAGATGGAGGTGACCGAGAAGGGGACCGCCACCGAACTGAAGGCCCCACCGCCCGGCTCCACGGTGCTCGACCGCGTCCACCAAGCGATGATCCTGTTCGGCGGGCAGCGGGGAGAGTTGCTCAAGCGATTCCTGGTCGAGGACGGCATCGGCAAGGACGCTCGGTTCTGGAAGCTGGCCCAATCCCTGGCGGCCCTCTACCCGACCGGCACCGACGAGCGGCGCTGGGTCGAAGGGGTGCTCGCCCGGAAGAAGGGCCTGGGGCTGTGACGCCATGGCCGAAGTCACGTTCGCCGCGTGGGGGGACGCCTTCCTCACCCACGTGCGGGATGCGGCCATCGCCGGTCCGCTACAGGATGCGGCGTTGGCCGGCAAACTCGCCGACTGGACGGCCAGCCTGACGACGGCGGTGGTGCGGTCGTGTGAGTCCATCGGTTGGCGTGCGGCGGGAAAAGGCCACCCGCTGTCGTTGCTCCCACAGGTCGGTCAGGAGTACCTCAGCCTCGACGTGATGGCGTTCGCGGGGGAGTCGGTGAGCCGGTGGCCGTTCCCCGTGGCCGTGTTCGAACTGGAGAACCACGCGAAGGACGACCGGGTGGCGTACTCGCTCTGGAAGGTGCTGTGCGTACGGGCCGAGCTGCGGGTGGTGTTCGCCTACCGACCGGACTGGGAACAAGGGCGGCAACTGGTCGGGGCAATCTGCGACGCCGTCATTTCCGACATTCCGCCCGAGAATAGACTCAAACTGAAAGGCGAAACGGTTATCGTGGTGGGCAACCGCGGGGAGGGGGGAACCTTCCCGTGGGGCTACTTCAAGTTCTGGAAGATGGACACCAACCTCGGACGGTTCGAGAAGGTCGACTGAGGGGCAATCCAACCGGTGAGCACATGGCCAAGCTGAAGCCGTGGTACGACGTGGTGGAACTGCGGGAGGACCTGCGGGAAAACCGCCCGCTCGACGCGTCCGAGTTCGCCGTCCACCTCGACCAGGTGCGGAGCGGGAACGCGCACAAAGACTACACCGACCCGGCCCGCTTCTTCGACCGCACCTACGTGACCGGCAGCCTGCTCGACCTGGCCTCGCAAGTGCTCCGCCGTCTCTCGGGCATCCAGGTCGAAACGTCGGCCGTGTTCAACATGTCCACCCAGTTCGGCGGCGGGAAGACGCACTCGCTCACGGCCCTGTATCACCTGGCACGGGGTGGGGAGAAGGCGAAGTCGTGGAACGGGGTGAACCGCATCCTGTCGCGGGCTCAGCTCAAGACGATGCCCGAGGCGGCGGTGGCGGTGTTCGTCGGCACCGAATTCGACCCGCTCACCGGTCGGGGTGGGAACGGGGAGCCGAAGCGGAAGACCATCTGGGGCGAGATCGCCTGGCAGTTGGGCAAGGAGAAGGGGTTCGCCGCCGTCGCCGAACACGACGAGAAGGGGGTGGCACCTGGCGGGGACGTGATCCGGAAAATGCTGCCGGACACGCCGTGCCTGATCCTGCTCGACGAGTTGCTCAACTACGCCAGCCGTGGGCGGAAGATCGGGGCACGCGACCAGCTCATCAACTTCCTCCAAAACCTGACGGAGGAGGTCCGCGGCCGGGACAACATGGCCCTGTGCGTGGCCCTGCCCAAGTCCGAAGACACGGAGATGAACCCGGACGACATCCGCGACTTCAACGCGATGAAGAAGCTGCTCGACCGGGTGGGCAAGGCGATCATGATGTCGGCCGACACGGAGATGGCGGAGATCATCCGCCGCCGCCTGTTCGACTGGAAGGAGATCCCGGAGGACGCCAAGAAGACCGCGACCGCCTACGCCGAGTGGGCCGTCGAGCACGGGCAGGAGTTGGCCGGCATCGACGCGGACACCGCCCGCGAGCGGTTCCTCGTCTCGTACCCGTTCCACCCGACGGTGCTGTCGGTGTTCGAGCGGAAGTGGCAGAGCCTGCCGCGATTCCAGCGGACCCGCGGGGTGCTCCGACTGCTCGCCCTGTGGGTGGCCCGCAACCACCAGGAGGAGCACCGCAAGGCGACCCGCGAGCCGCTCATCACCCTCGGACTGGCCCCGCTGCAAGACCCGACGTTCCGGGCGGCCGTATTCGAGCAACTCGGCAGTGACGGGTTGGAAATCCCGGTGACGACGGACATCATCGGCAAAGCGACCGCTCACGCGCTGAGGCTGGACAAGGAGGCCGACGACGCGGTGAAGAAGGCCCAGTTGCACCGGAAGGTGGCGACCACCATCTTCTTCGAGTCGAACGGCGGGATGAGTCAGGGGAAGGCCGACGCGGCGGTGCCGGAGATCAAGACTGCCGTGTTCGGGCCCGACACCAACATGGCCGACCTGGAGCCGGTCCTCGAGGGGCTCTCCTCCGCCTGCTACTACCTGAACTGGGAACGCAACCGGTACCGCTTCGGCCTGTCGCCCAACCTGAACCAGATCCTGGTGAACCGGCGGGGCGCGGTGCAGTCCAAATCGATCGACGAGCGGGTCCGCCAGCAGACGCAGAAGTTGTTCGACAAGAACACCACCGACGCGTGCAAGCAGGTCGTCCGGCGTCCCTTCCCGACGCAGACTAGCCACGTCCCCAGCCAACCGGTACTCACGCTGGTCGTCCTTGGTCTGGATACTCCGTTCGGCGACAAGAAGGCCCTGGAGCTGATGGAGACGATCGTCCGCGACGCCGGGTCGAGCGGGCGGACGTACAAGTCGGCCCTGCTGTTCTCCGTGCCGGATGTGGGCGACGCGGTGGTCGGGGCGGCTCGCAACGCCCTGGCCTGGGAGGACATCGACGACGACGAGGACACGAAGAAGAAGATCGACGACGGACAGAAGCGGCACCTGAAGCAGAATCTGGAGAACGCGAAACGGGACTTGGACGAAGCCATCTTCCGCACCTACCGGCACGTCTACCTGCTGGGCAAGGACAACAAGCTACAGACGGTCGACCTCGGGCTGATCAACTCGTCGCAGTCGACCAGCATCACGGCGTTGATCCTCGAACACCTGACCCGGTGCGAGGAGATCACCGACGGGGTGAGCGTGGCCAAGTTGACCAAGTTCTGGCCCCCGGCGGTGCCCGAATGGTCGACCAAGGCGGTGCGGGACGCGTTCTATTCGTCGCCGCTGCTCCCCCGGCTGCTCAACCCGGACGCGATCAAGAGGACGATCAGCGACGGGGTGACACAGGGGGCGCTCGGGCTGGCCGGCAAGGACGCGAACGGGCGGCTGAAATTGACCAGGTTCAGCGAGAGCCTTTCTGCCGCCGAGGTGGAGTTCGCGGACGACGTGTTCGTGCTCAAGGCCGCCGACGCCCAGAAGTTGTTGGAGCCGCCGCGACTGGCCGCGGTATCCATCCGGCACAAGCAGGTGACATTGGAGCCGGGCGAGCAGGCGACCTTCACCGTTAACGCGACCGATCAGTACGGTCAACCGTTCTCGAATCCGGCCGTCACGTGGTCCGCAACCGGCGGGAGTGTGACCACCGAGGGGCACTTCACTGCGGGTGAGGTCTTGGGGGCGTTCATCGTCCGAGCGAAGTCCGGGGGACTCGAAGATCTCGCCGACGTGCGGATCGCGGCGAAGGTGGTTGCGGGTGGGGATGCAGATGACGAGTTGGACGAGCCACTGATCGACGCGTCCACCCCGCAGACCCTGCGTTGGAAAGGGGCGGTGCCCACACAGAAGTGGATGAACTTTTACACCAAGGTGCTCACCCGCTTCGCCTCATCCGGGCTGAAGATCGAGGTCACTTTCGAGGTGCCGGTGGACCGCGGGCAGGCTCAGTCGAAGCTGGACGACACCCGCTCGGGGCTAAAGGAACTCGGACTCGATGACTCCGCGAAACTGAGCTGAGGGGAATGGTGCCAAGGAGTCTTCTTGCCGCCGCGATTTCCGTCCGCTCACGATCTGTACCGACTGAGCTTGGCTATCGGTCCGTTCGTCCTGCAACTGCTCGACCAGCAGGGACATGTTGCGGCGTACACGTTCACAGAAGCGGTCCACTCCGATCAACATGTCACGGCCCGCCCTTTCGTTTACGGGTGTTCACCAGTGCCAGTGCCGCCTGGTACTCTCGTGCCACGTCGAACCCGATGTCGCTTGCCGGAGCGATCTGCTTGAACGCGGTGTACATGAGACACATCAGGTGCAGTCCGCTGAACTGTCCCGGTAGTGACTTCAGTTTGTACTTCTGGGCAGAGTCGTTCGTGTCGATGCCGCTGGTTCCCATCACGGCGATCTCCATCCCGACCGCCTGAACCTGCTGGGGCGTCATCGCGTCGAACTTCTCGATCGCCCCGGTCAGGTAGATCACCGCGTCGGGTCGCAGATCGCCAGACGACTTGCTCCGGAACACCGTCTGGGCGAGTCGAGTCCGCCCCTGTTTGGCCGCTTCACCGATCTGACCGTGGGGGTCCAACTCGATCGCCCGGATGAACTCGGCGTCCGCGTCCTCGTGGCGGTCAAGGTCGAAGAGCGTTCTCCACAGACCGACCCCTGCCGCCGCGTCATCGGGACGCAACTCGACCGCCCGACGGAAGTGGGTTTCGGCCTCCGCAGTTCGACCCTTACGAGCAAGACACCCGGCGAGGTTCCGGTGTGCCCACGGGTTGGCATCATCGACAGCGACTGCCTCACCAAGCCGGGCGATGGCGTCGTCCACCTGGCCGTTGCGGGCGAGGGCTACCCCCAAGGCGACGTGGATGTTGGCGTTGTTGGGAGCGAACTGGCTGGCGTGTTGGAGGTGGCGGATGGCCCCGGCCAGCTCCCCCTGGTCGCTCAGTGCCATCCCCAGGTTGTAAAGCAGGACCGGGTTATCCGGCTCCCGGTGGCGGAGCAGTTCCAGGCTCGCGATCGCCTCGCGGTACTGGCCACGCTGGAGACGATTGACGGCATCTTCCAGGGCATCCGTCGGCTTGTCCCCGCGGCCCCACTTCACCCGCAACAGGCGTGCGTTCTCGTCCACGACGACCGTGGCCCACCCGCCGTGCCGACTGTACTCGTCGGTCACAATCTTCTGGACGGCCGTGACGAACTCCCTCGAGTCGCGGACACGAGCGTCCGGCGGAAGCAGGGAGGTGTCGAAGTCATCGAAGGTGATGGTGAACTCAAAGTCCTGTGCCACGATCACCCTCCGAACGGGCTGAAGGAAAACCAACTCTCGATTCCGAGTTCCTTCCCCCACGTTTCGATCAGTCCACGGTCGGCCGAAGCAGTGGAAGGGAGTTGGTCCGCGACGGCGAGCAATCGTTCGCCCAGCGAGAGCATCCCGGCCAGTTTATAGGGCACCACCACCATTGGGTCACCCAGTCGCTGGCTCCAGTAGGCGGCGAAGGCTGCGTTCATCCCGATACTGGCCCGGTATATCTTCTCCGGGGCCATCTGCTTCACCTGGGGCGACAGGGCGGCCTGGTACTCCGCCATCTGCCTGACCGCTGAATCTTGTTGCTGCTCAGCAAGGGAGGGGAACTGGGTGCGAATCCAGTCATCGACCCGGAAACCGAGCGGCACCGACCGGAGTTGGAGGAGCAACCCGTCGTAGAGTTGGTCGCGGAGTTGGCCCTGTACCGCGTCGGGGAGGTTCACCCCTGTCCGGCGGAAGTGTTCCGCCACCAAACTCCCGGCTTCGTCACGTCCCGCCTCGGTCGAGCGGAGATCGAAACGCTCGGCTTCGTCGAGTTGGTACACTCGTAACGCGTACCCGCACTGGAAGACGACGTGGTAGTCGGTCTCTGTGCCGTGCTTGGGGTTGTAGGTCAGCACGTGGGCCGGACTGCCACCGCGTCCAAGGTCAATTTTTGGAGACTTCTCGCTGGACGCGACAGCTTCACCCCGACTGCATCCCAGCTTTCGGTGCGGCGTGCTTTCGGCCTCGGCCTTCGTCGCCCTGTTCTTCGGCGATCCGTCGGAGGTGCCACCGTTGCACGGCCAGGATGA
>JANNDF010000897.1:0-1333 GCA_031387445.1 Planctomycetia bacterium | reverse complement strand
GCGATCACCGCCGGTGGCGTCCTGCTGTCCTGGGAGGGCGGGTTGGCTGCCGGCATCCCGTGGGGGGCGTTGGCGGTCGCCGGGGCGTGTCTGGCGTGGGCCATCGACAACAACCTGACCCGGAAGGTGTCGGCGGGCGATCCGGTTCAGATCGCCGCGATCAAGGGGCTGGTCGCAGGAACGGTCAACGTCGTGATCGCCCTGGTTCGAGGTGCTGAAGTGCCGGGCGTCTGGACCGTCGTTGCGTGTGGTGTGGTAGGACTGGCTGGCTACGGGGTCAGCCTGACGTTATTCGTTCTCGCCCTCCGCAGTCTCGGCACCGCCCGAACGGGTGCGTACTTCTCGGTGGCCCCCTTCGTCGGGGCGGCGATCTCGCTGGTGGTCCTCGCCGACCGGCCCACGGTCGCATTCTTCCTGGCCGCTGCGCTCATGGGCGTGGGGGTCTGGCTGCACCTGACCGAGCGGCACGACCACGCACACGACCATGAGGCGATGTCACACGTTCACAGTCACGTTCACGACGAACACCACCAGCACGAACACGGCCCCGACGACCCGCCCGGCGAACCCCACAGCCATCCGCACGACCACCCGCCGATGCGACACACTCACCCGCACTACCCGGACATCCACCACCGCCATGAGCATTGACACCCGCCTTCCGAAATTCCCGCCAGGAGTTCCGTTTTAGCGGCAAGCTGCACTCGAAACTCTAAACGGCGTAAGAATTGCTCGGGATATGTCGGTTGGCCGGGTCTTCCGGCTCGCACGATCAACGCAAGGAGTCTCTGATGAGCAAGCTGTGTCTGCCCTTCCTCGGCCTCGCCATGTTCCTGTTCGCCAGCCTCGGCAACGTCGCTGTCGCCGCCGACGACCCGCACCACGCCGCCTACGAAGCGTGTGCGAAGGCGTGCAACGACTGCCAGCGGGCGTGCGACCACTGCACCACCCACTGTGCCACGCTGACCGCTGAGGGCAAGAAGGAACACCTGACGACCCTCAAGGAGTGTCAGGACTGTGCGACGTGTTGTTCCGCCTGCGCTCAGGTTTGTGCGAGGGGCGGGCCGCAGGCCGCTCTGATGAGCGACTGCTGTACGAAGTGCTGTGACCAGTGTGCGAAGGCGTGCGAGAAGTTCCCCGACGACAAGCACATGAAGGCGTGTGCCGAAGAGTGCCGTAAGTGCCAGAAGGCGTGCGAAACGATGGCGAAGCACGGCAAGTAATCTCTTTGAGCAACCAGATTCCAAGAGTGGGAACCGAACTTCTCATTTCTGGAACGTAAACGAAGAATCCCCGCCAGCTTTCCGCAAGGACTGGCGGGGATTCTTCGTTC
>JANNDF010000890.1:0-6440 GCA_031387445.1 Planctomycetia bacterium | reverse complement strand
ACGAGCGCGTGGAAGTCGCGCTCGTCTGCGACTCGCGGCTACAATCCACCCCACCCTCCCCGCGAGCCTCCGTCATGTCCCGCGCGATCTTCGCCCTGCTGCTACTCGCCACACCACTTCTCGCCGCCAAGCCGAACGTCGTGCTCATCGTCGTCGACGACCTCGGCCAGACCGACCTCGGCTGCTACGGCAGCAAGTACCACAAGACGCCGCACCTCGACGCCTTCGCCAAGAGCGGGGTGAAGGTCACCGACGCCTACTCCGCCTGCCCGGTGTGCAGCCCCACCCGCGTGGCGCTGATGACCGGCAAGCACCCGGCCCGGCTGAACATCACCGACTGGCTGCCCGGCCGCCCCGACGGCCCGAACCAGCGGGTGAACCGGCCGAAGATTCGCACCGAATTGCCACTCGAAGAGGTGACACTGGCTGAGGAGTTCAAGAAGGCCGGGTACGCCACCGCCCACGTCGGCAAGTGGCACCTGGGCGGGAAGGGGTTCGGCCCGACCGATCAGGGCTTTGATGTGAACATCGCCGGCGATGACACCGGCACCCCGCTCAGCTACTTCGCCCCGTTCCAGAACAAGCTCGGCACGAAGAAGATGCCGGGCCTGGATGACGCGAAGGACGGCGAGTACCTGACCGACCGCCTGACCACCGAGGCCGAGGAGTTCATCACCGCGAACAAGGACAAGCCGTTCTTCCTGTACCTCGCCCACTACGGCGTTCACACCCCGCTGACGGCCAAGAAGGAACTGATCGAGAAGTACAAGCAGGGGCCGCTCGGCCGGCAGTCGAACCCCACCTACGCGGCGATGGTGGAGAGCATGGACGAGAGCGTGGGCCGCGTGCTGAAGACGCTCGACGACCTGAAACTGGCCGACAACACCGTCGTCATCTTCACCAGCGACAACGGCGGGCTGGCGACGATGGAAGGGGCGGTGAATGGCATCCCGGCGACCATCAACAGCCCGTACCGCGAGGGCAAAGGGTTCTTGTACGAGGGCGGCCTGCGGGTGCCGTTCATCGTCCGCGGGCCTGGGGTGAAGACCGGCGTGCCGGTCATCAGCACCGACGTGATGCCGACGGTGCTCGGCCTGTGCGGGGTGAAAAGCGAAGTGAAGTTCGACGGGCGGAACCTCGCCCCGTTGTTCGGCGGCGGCGAGTTGGAGTACAAGCCGACCTTGTACTGGCACTACCCGCACTACGCCAACCAGGGCAGCCGGCCGGGCGGGGCGATCCGCGACGGCAACTGGAAGCTGATCGAGCTCTACGACCGCGAGCGGCGGGAGTTGTTCGACATCTCGAAAGACGTCAGCGAGAGCCGCAACCTGGCCGCCGACAAGCCGGACGTGGTGAAGGAGTTGGCGAAGAAGCTGGCCGACTGGCGGAAAGAAGTCGGGGCGAAGATGCCGACGCCGAACCCGGACTACAAGCCGAACCCTCAGGCGACCGACGGCACCATCACGCTGAAGGGGCTGACCGGCGACGCCCACGGCGTCATGCTGCGGTTCGAGCCGCTGCCGCACAAGAACACGTTCGGCTTCTGGGTGAACAAGGACGACTACCTGACGTGGGAATTTGAAGTGTCGAAGCCGGGCACGTTCACCGTGGAACTGACACAGGGGTGCGGCAAGGGGAGCGGCGGGGCGGAGGTGGAACTGAGCGTCGGCGAGTCGAAGACGACGCACACGGTCAAGGACACCGGCGGGTTCCAGGCGTTCGAGAAGCTGCCCGCCGGCAAGCTGACCATCGAGAAGGCCGGGCGGCACACGCTGACGGTGAAGGCGAAGACGAAGCCCGGCCCGGCCGTCATGGACCTGCAACAGGTGGTGCTGACGCCGGAGAAGTGACCGGGCGGGGCCGCACCTCG
Source organism: Planctomycetia bacterium (assembly GCA_031387445.1). Classification (GTDB taxonomy): domain Bacteria; phylum Planctomycetota; class Planctomycetia; order Gemmatales; family Gemmataceae; genus JALHQU01. Next base: position 4,570 of record JANNDF010000890.1, on the reverse strand, counting down.
TGCCACAGGAGCGTCACGGTCAACACCAGCCACCCGACCGACCGCACCCACACGTGAACGATGCGGATCGAGTCCAACTCCTCCGTGCCCGCCGTTTCGTGCGCGCGGATGGACAGCACGTCGTACAGCACAGGGAAGTGCAGGTACGTCCACAGGTCGAGGAACAGCACCGGCCAAACCAGCCAGCGGTGGCGGACGGCCAGGGGCACCAGCAGCACGGCCAGCCACTGCCACCACTGCGGCGAGTAGAACACCGACACGGTGAGGAACGCGAGCAGGGCGAACACGCACCGCCGGAGCAGGCTGAACACGTCTGGCGGGCGGAACAGGCTCCACCCGAGGGCGGTGAGCAGCGGGACGGCCGTGCGGAGGGCCGACCACGGTTGCGTCTTGAAGGCCAGATCCGGCGGCAGGAACTTGCCGTAGAAGCACCACTGCGGCTCGTGGTCGCGGGCCAGTTGGAACCGCAGCGGGAGGGTCATCCCGTCGATCCCGTCGGTGGCGAACATCGCCGCGTAGCTGAGCAGCAGCGGCACGGCCGCGCACCCGCACCAGACGGCCGCGTCCTTCCAACTGCGGGCGGAGAAGCGGAGCAGGATCGGCGCGAGCACCAGCGGGTACATCTTCAGCGCCACCGCCAGGCCCAAGCATACCCCCGCTGCCGCCACCCGCCGGCGATCCGCCGCCAAGATGCTCGCCATCACCAGCAGGGCCGGCAGGATGTCGAACCGACAGGGGGTGAAGTAGAGGAAGCCTGGCAGGATGAGCAGCCACGTCGGGCACGTCGGGAAACCGAAGTCCAACAGCAGCATCAGCCCCAGTTGGGCGAGCGTCATCAGTACGGCGTAGATGCGGCAGGCGTGACGGAAGCGGCGGTACTGCACCTCTTCGGCCGGCGTGCCCGGCACGTGACAGCCGACGTGGTACTGGTGGCCGTCCAGGATGGCCGGGTGAACGTCCGGCGGGCCGTCGCCGGGGGCGCCGACCAGCCCCAGTTCGAACAGGTAGAGGGCGAGCGGCGGGTACTCCAGGAAGTAGCGGTCGGTCACCCCGGCCGGCTGTGAAAACCGCCCCTCGTAATCCTCCCGCTTCGTCTCCGGTACCGGCTCGAACGGGGCCTCCCGCTCTTCGAACTCTTCCGGCCGATTCGTGGGGTACCGCCAGCCGGTGGTGCGGCCGAACCGGCCGGGGCCGGTCATCCCGGCCTTCCGCCCGCGGGCGGCGTTCTCCGCCCGGATGGCGTAGGCGATGGTGTCGCCGTCGTCGGTCACCAGGCGGGTAGCCCACCCGCGGAGGGGGTAGCCGGGCGGCGCGTTGTCGGGGCCGGGCATCACGATCCGGTCGGCCGGCTGGAGCCACAGGATGACGGTCAGGTAGACGACCGGGACGAGGTAGTACCAGCGGCGGAGCAGGGGCATGACGAAGGCCGGGCGGGACGAAGGCGAAATGATGATGCGTGCTCCCGCCGCTGTCTACGGCAATCGGGGCGGGGCGGTCGCCCCCCGCCACTCGTACCACACGCACGCCCCGGCCACCGCGAACCAGCCCAACGCCCGTACCAGCACGTGCGCGTCCCGCACCCACTTCACCGAGTCGCCGAAGGCCCCCCCGCCGATGCAGTCGAACAGGATGGGGAAGTGCAGGTACGTCCACAGGTCGAGGAACACGACCGCCCCGATCAGCCAGCGGTGGCGGATGCACAGGGGCACCAGCAACACGGCCAGCCACTGCCACCACTGCGGCGAGTAGAACACCGACAGCGTGAGGAAGGCGACGAGCGCGACCACGCACCGCCGCAGCAGGCTGTACACGTCCGGCGGGCGGCGGGCGCACATGAGCAGCGACACCAGCAGCGGAACGGCGGTGCGGAGCGTGGACATGAGCGGCGTCTTGAACGACAGCCCCGGCGGGAGGAACTTGCCGTAGAAACACCACTCCGGCTCCGGGTCGCGGCCGAGCTGGTACTTGAACGGGATGGTCGCGCCTTCCCACCCGTCGGTCAGGTACATCAGCCCGTAACTCAACACCACCGGCACGGCCGCACACCCGCACCACACGGCCGCGTCCTTCCAACTGCGGGCGGAGAAGCGGAGCAGGATCGGGGCGAGCACCAGCGGGTACATCTTCAGCGCCACCGCCAGCCCCAGGCACAGCCCGGCGACCGCGATCCGCCGCCGGTCGGCCGCCAGAATGCTCGCCATCACCAGCAGGGCCGGCAGGATGTCGAACCGGCAGGGCGTGTTGTAAAGGAACCCCGGAAGGATGAGCAGCCACGTCGGGCACGCCGGGAAGCCGAAGTCGAGCAGCAGCATCAGGCCCAACTGCGCGAGCGTCATCAGCACCGCATACACCCGCAGCGCGTGGCGGAAGCGGCGGTACTGCACCTCCTCGGCCGGCGTGCCCGGCACGTGGCAGCCGATGTAGAACTGGTGGTCGTCGAGGACGGCCGGTTGGACGGCCGGCGGGCCGTCGCCGGGTGCCCCGATCAGCCCGAGTTCGAACAGGTAGAGCGCGAGCGGTGGGTACTCCAGGAAGTAGCGATCACGGAACCCGACTGGTGAGCCGAGCCGTTCCAGTTCGGCCTGCTCCCGCAGCAGGGCGTCGTAATCCCACTGGCTGTCCACCGCCATCGGCTCATACGGGGCCACCTGCTCGACGTGCTTGTCCGGGTCGAGCCGCCCGAACGCGCGGAACCCGGTGTCCTTGTCGAACCAGTCGGAGCGCACCACGCCGGCCTTCCGCCCGCGGGCGGCGTTCTCCGCCCGCACGGCATACGCCAGGGTGTCGCAGTCGTCCGTCAGCCAGCGGGCGAAGGACTGTTTGAACGGGTAGTCGGCCGGCGGGTGGGTGGCGGCGATCATCACCGGCCGCTCGGCCGGCTGCATCCACAAGATGACCGCCAGGAAGGCGATCGGAGCGAGGTAGTACCAGTAGCGAAGCATGGACATGGCGAACGGCACACGGCGGACGGGATGGGTTCAGCATAGAACCGCCGGCGCCTACCGCCCGGCGGCGCTGATCGCCTGGAAGCCGTCGCGGAGGAACCACAAGCCGACGACGGCCAGGACGAGCGCGCTGGCCACCGGCAGGTAGCGGAACCAGCGGGAGTCGCCGAACCGCCTCCCGCCCAGCCGCGTGGCCCCCAACACCGCCAGCCCGAGCAGGATCATCACCGCCGCCAGCCCCACGCTGAACGCGATCAGCAGCGGAATGGCCAGCCCGATCTGCCCCTGAGCCATCGCCAGCAGGAGCATCATCACCGCGTCCCAGCACGGGATGATCCCCCCGCCCAGCCCGAGCAAGATCACCCGCACCCAGCCGAAGTTCGACTTCGGCCGCTCCTTCGGGGCTTGGTAGGTCACGCTGCCGTCCGGGGCGTGCGTGTGGTCCGAGCCGAACACGTGGACGTGATCCGCCTTCCCCCGCAGCCGCTGCATGAATAGCCACACGCCCACGGCGAAGATGAACAGCCCGCCGACGAGCATCAGCCACCCTTGTGCCGTGGCCGGGGCGGTGTTCCCGTAGAAGGCGAACAGCCCGACCGCGACCAGGATGACGCTGCCGGTGTGCGCGGCGGTGGCTGTCAGCCCGAGCGTGACGGCGTGCCAGACGGTGCCGCGTTCACCCACCAGGTACGCCGCCACCATCGTCTTGCCGTGGCCGGGGGTGAAGGCGTGGGCCGCCCCGAACAGCGCCGACAGCACCAACAGCAGGCCGATCCCCAGGTTCGAGTCGAGCAGCGCCTTCAGCCCGCGGTCGTGGAACTGCTCGATCACCCCGCGGTCGTCCGGCGTCATCTCGAAGTGCGGCGGCGTCTCCGGCACCGGGTCGGGTGGCGGCGTGGCGTCGGGCTTGCGGGTGAAAGTGGCAGACCCCTGCCGGCGGAGCAACTCCTCGCCGGCCTTCAGTTCCTTCGGCAGCTTGTGCATCCGTTCCGGCGGCTGGTCGGCCGTGAACCCGGCGAACTGGTCCGGCTCCGCCGCCCCCACCGTCAGCACCACCGTCCCGTCGGCCTCTTCGGTGACGGACTTGCCGTCGCGGCCCACGAACTCGGTGGCGTCGGTGAACTCGAACCGGTGTGGGCCGGCGGTCAGACTCGGCCAGTCGGCCCGGAACTCGTAGTGCAGTTGCTTGTTGTGGTCGTCGCGGCTGCCCTTGCCGTCGAGCAGACGGAATTTCACTTCTCGACCGTCTACCAGGCCGATGAACGACCCGGCCAGCCGCGTCCCCTTCGCCCGTGCGTACCAGTTGAAGAACTGTTCCTTCGGGAAGTTCAGGCCGAGCGTGCTCAACTCGGCGTTGGTGATGAACGTCCGCCCGTCGAGCAGCATCGACTCCTCGGACAGGGTGATAGTGTACTTCACCGTCACGCCGGCGGGGTCGAGCCGCAGTTCGATGCGGCGGTTGAACTCGGCTTCGGGCAGGACGTGCGCCGCCGCCGCCGGCACCGCCAGCAGCAACACGAGCGACAGCGACAGGAGCGTTCGGCCCATGCGGGTAGTGTAACAGACTGACCGCCGGGCTACCGCTCGTCCACGCGATCGCCGACGACCACGTCGCGGAAGCGGGG
>JANNDF010000888.1:0-2143 GCA_031387445.1 Planctomycetia bacterium | reverse complement strand
GCACATCCGACCCCACCCCCGCCGGGTTCAATCCGTTCACCCCGGCGACCCCTCCCCAACGGGAGGGGTCGCCGGGCATCCGCCGACCCAAATCTTCAGGCTGGAAAGTCTACTACGCAGACCCGACCTGCTGATCCGTTCAGGCGGATGGCCTCTCACTGCTCTCGCAAAACGGGATCGGCCGGCGGTGAGGGTCAAACCCCTCACCGCCGGCCGACGCGCCCAAGTGATCCGCCCGCGGTCAGTAGTCGAACCCGAAGCCGACGCTGGTGAACCGCTCGCGGGTCTGGAGGGTCTGCCCGTACGGGCTGTGGCCGTCGTAGTGTTCGACGAACACGCGAAGGCTGCCCAGCCGCTGGGTCGGGTTCCGCCACAGCCAGCCGGCCTGAAAGGTGTAGTTGGCGTCGAACTGCTGGTCGCCGCGGAACTCGACGTTGGCGGCGACGAACGGCGTCCCCGACCACCCGCTCGAGCAGCGGAGGAACCACTCGGCCCCGAAGTCGAACCGCGTCTTCTCGCGCGTGGTGCCCTCCAGCCCCGGCACCTGGAACTGGACCGCGTACCCCAGTTGCCCGTACACCCGCAGGTTGTCGTACAGGTAGCGCCCGACGCCCAGCACCAGTTCGTCCTTGGCGAAGCTCTGCGGCACCCGCCCGGTCTGCCGGATCAACTCGTCGCCCAGGTGGCAACTGGTGTGCTCGTAGGCCACCTTCGCCTGCCACCAGTTCCAGCGGAACGTGACCGGCAGGCCGAAACGGTAGTCGGCAAGCATCAAGTCGTCGGGCGACAGTCGGGTGAGCACCAGCCCGAACATGTCCACCTGGGCCGAGAAATCGGCCCCCTCGAAGTCGGATCGGATCAGCCCCATCGTCATGCCGATGGCCGTATCGACGGAGTTGTTCCCCTTGTAGTTCGGCAAGTTCGAGTACAGAGCCTGCATCCGCGGGTCTTTCTTCACCGCCAGCGGCGGATCCCACAGGAGCGAATTCGGCAGCAGGGTGACGGTGGTGCCCGTCCACGTGCCCGTCTGAAACTGCCGGCGGTCGTTCAGTTCCTTCAGATACTGGTCTTCCACCGAACCGGGCAGCGGGGGCAGCGGGTCGGCGAACGCCGGTTGTATCAGGGTGTCGGCGGGCGGCGGGGCCGGCGGGAGCGACGGGTTCAGCACTTCGACCGGTGCGGGCAGCGGACTCGACCGCGAGACGGCTGGGGGCGGATCCTGAGCCTGCACTTGAGCGAAGCGGGTCGGCGGGGCAACGGCCCCCGGCTGTGCGGCGGACGGCCCGGCGAGTAGCGCGCCGACCGATAGCGACAGGACGGCACGAACCCGGCCGGCGGCAAACATCCCAGACATGCCATCCCCCCACGGCAGTGACCGGAAAACACCGAATGATTGCCCCATACCCGCGGGGGACGACATGGGGAACGCCAATCCGCCGCCCGATGGTGAACCCGGCAGTGATGCCGGGGGTGCATGCGGATGGCACCCCCGGCAGTGATGCCGGGGTTCACCGGAATGTCATCCCTTGCCCTCCGTCCGCCCGCCGCTATCATCATTGTTTCTGTGAACCTCCCGCTTTTCGGACCCGGAATCATGAAGAAGGGCATCCACCCGAACTACCGGCCGGTGGTGTTCCACGACGTGTCGGCCAACGTGTCGTTCCTCACCCGCTCGTGCGTGAACACCACGCAGACCGTTAAGTGGGAAGACGGCAACGAGTACCCGCTGTACAAGCTTGAGATTTCGAGCGCCAGCCACCCGTTCTTCACCGGCAAGATGTCGTTCATCGACACCACCGGGCGGGTGGAGAAGTTCCAGAAGAAGTTCCAGCGGACTGCCGCCAAGAGCTAGCTGCGACCACACGCACCAGGGGTCGGCGGCGGGGACACACCCGCCGCTGGCCCCTGGGGTCGTTTCCGGGGTGGGGTCGGGGGGGAACCCGCCCGGGGGGTTGGTGGGGGGGGGAATAAAACCACCCCCCAACCCGCCGGGGGGGACCGCGGGGGGGCCGGGGGGCATTGTAGCCGTCGGCGCAGCCGCGGCCTTGCCCGCCCACCGCCCGCTGCTATCATCAGTCTCACCGTAATCTTCCCGCCTTCCGGACCCGCACCCATGAAGAAGGGCATTCACCCGAACTACCGG
>JANNDF010000847.1:0-14379 GCA_031387445.1 Planctomycetia bacterium | reverse complement strand
ACTTCGCCCGCCTTCAACTCCATCGGCAGCCGCTTCACACGTCCGGTGCTCGCCTTCTCGGCCACCAGCGTGTACTTGCCCGGCGGCAGATCCACGAACGCGAATGACCCGTCGTCCTTCGTCTTGGCGGTCGCCTTCTCCTTGCCCTTGTCGTCGAACAGCACGACCGTCAGGCCCGGTTGCGGCAGCGTGCCCTCCACCACCTTGCCTTTCACGCTCGCCGGCTCGGGCTTGTTGACGTCCGCCGCGTCCGCCCGCTCCGCCGTAATCGTGGCGAATCCGACCAGCCCCGATTTGGAGGTGAACCGCACGCTCACGTCCAACGGCCCCTTCGCCCCGTCGAGCGGGATCGTTGCCGCCCACTCGTTGCGGCCTTCGACCGGCTTCGCGGCGATCAACATCGCGTTCGGCGGCGGGGCGTCGTTCACCGGTTTGCCGACGAAGAAGTGAACCTCCTTCACCCCGGACACCGGCAGGTCGCACGCCGCCTTCACTGACAACGGCTTGTCAGCGGCCACCTTCGCCGGCGGGTCGAGGAACCGCACCTCCTGCGGGCGGCGGCCGTCGAACACCACCACCTTGCGGTCGCGGGCGATCTCCTTCTGGTTCGCGTCGAGCAATCGGGCCAGGACCACCCTCGTGCCGAACAGCCGATCGACCGGCACCTTCGGCTCCGGGTCGCTCACGGTCGCCTTCAGCGTCACCCCGCCTTTCGGGTCGAGAGCAACGCCCACTGTGCGAGTCTTCGACGGGATGTCGCGGCGGGTGAAGTCGGTGACGAACTTGTCGCCCGCTTCCAACCCGACCGACACTTCCACTGTCGCCGTCGGCGGGGCGTTGTCGGTTTCGAGTTTCACCGTCAGCGGGGCGTTTCCGGTGGCGAAGTTCTCGGCGCGGATGCTCACCCGCGGCGCGGTGAGTGGCATGAACCGCACGGCCGCGTCGCCGGACGCTTCCCCCGCGAACGTGAACGCCCGCTCGACGCCATCCGCGGACACTGCGAGCGTGACCGTTCGCCCCGCAGTCGGCTCGAATTTCAGCCGTTTCGCGTACAGCGTCAGCACGCCCTGGCCGGGTACGAACACGCCGCTCAGCTTGCCGTCGGTCACCGCCAGCCCGCGGTTACGGTCTTCGGGGAATGTCAGTGATACCGGCATGTCACCGCCGCCGAATGTCGCCCTCTCGCCGACCGTCGCCGTCAACTCGCCTGCGGGTGAGTACATCACATCCCGCACGTCGAGCAACTCGGCCGGCTCCGTCACCCGCACGGGTACGGTGAACGTCTGCCGCACCTGTCGCGTCTTCGGGTCGAGCAGGTGAATCACAAACTCGGTCGGTGCGGGGTCGAACTCCGGCGGCGGTGTGGTGGGCGGACTGGCAGTCACCGGCGTGGGGAACACCAGCGGCTTCTTCTCGCCCGGTTCGAGCGTGACCGCCGCCGTTTCGCGGGCGGGGTTCGCCAGTTGCACGATCACCGTTTGCGGGGCGGTCGTCGGGTTCGAAAGCACCACCGCAAACTTCACCGGCACACCGTTCGGCCGCACCCGCAGCGACAACGCCGGCACCGGCGGACTCTTCGGATCGGCGGAGGCGAGCAACTCCAGACGGTTCGAGAGCGCTCCGGTGTCCACCGTCACCCGTTTGAAGTACGCCCGCCCGCCGACCTCGCACCGTACCAGCACGCCCGAGAACATCGGGTACTTCTCGGGATGACTGCCGACCGCGAGTGCCCGCTCGGCCACCACCGCCCGCACCGGCGACAACGCCACCGGGCCGGCCGGCGACGACGTGACCCACTCGGCCGACGGAGTGAGCACATCAACGGCCGTGCCGACCGGTTTTTCGGCACCGATCAGTCGCACCGACACGCCGACCAGGCCCGATCGCTTCGCCGGCGTGAGGGTGAGTGAATTGGCCTGAATTTCCAACTTCGGACAGTCCGGTGCAGTCACACCGAGTTGCCGGAACGAGTCGAGCGCACGGGCGAAGAACGCGCTCTCAGCGGCGACGTTCGGCAGGTCGAGCGGGTTGCGCGCGAGGTAGTCGAACCGCCCGGCGTGCCACGCCAGGAACTCGGCACGCGGCGTGTTGAACACGGTCGGTGTCGAGCGTGTGGCGGCGAGCCGAAACCACGACATCGGCACGGGCACCTCGCGCGGGTCGACCGACTCGGGCACCTGGCGGCCCGCCGCGAAATCGTCGTCGTCTGCCCGGTCTCGCTCGCGGGTGGTGTCGTCCAGTCGCTTCGCCAGAGCCAGCCGCACGTTCGACAAGTCGGCCCGCTCCTTCGCCGGGATGAGCGGGAACGTCAGCACACGGTCGAGGTCGGCCAACTCCCGCGGGCCGGCATCGGACCCGGTCGCCTTGCGGTGAACGGCCACCACCGCGGTCGGTTGAAACGGTGCCGTGGCAGTGCGGGTGGCGGCGTCCACTTCCGCCGCCAGCTTCGCCCACGTGCTCGCGGCGAGTGCGACAGCATTCGGATCGGGCGGTGAGTCGGGGGCGACGAGCGCACTTCGCAACTTGTCGAGTGCATCGCACCTGGTCGACACCCGCTCACAGCGGCGGAGTGAACTGACGGCGGTGCGGTGTGCGTCGGCGGCGACGGCGAGTGTGCGGAGGGTGGCTTCGAGAGCGACGAGCGTGCGGTCGGTGTCGGCCGGGTTCGCGTGGGTGGGCGAACAGGTGAACGCCACGGCTGCGGACCACTGACTGAAGGCCCGTTCCAGCCCGATTCGACCCCACGCGAAGAACTCAACCTGCGTGCCGAGTGCCTCGAACTCCAGGCTGTTCCGCAACAAACGTGCGACCCGCTCGGGCGACACCAATTCACCCGTCAACCGCCGCAACAGCAGTGATGGCACACCGAGAGGGTCGGGTTCCACCTCGGCGAGCGACTTCGCCAGCCGCTTCAACTGCAACGCACTCGGCGGCGGATCGGCCGATGCGACTGCGAGAATCACGGACGCGGTGACGACCGGAGGCTTCTCCGTCGGCTCGGCGACGGCCTCGTTTCGCACCAGGTAACGGCGAAGGGATTCCACCGTCGCGGCGTCGGGTGCGGGTGTCGGTTTCAACACATCCGGTGCGCCGGGATCAAGCACCACCGCCGCGGCGGAGTCGATGGCCGACTGTTCAACATCGAACACTCGTCGCGCGTCGTCGGGCGACTTCCCGGCTTGCCAGTCGCGCTCCAACTTCAGCAGCGCGCCTTGTAGGGCGGCGAACTGCACCGGGGCACGGTCTGCCCGCCCGTCGGCCAGCCACGCATCTTGCACGGCCCACGCTTCGAGCATGCTCGTCGGGTCAGGCGGCGGCGCGGGTTCCTCGGCGGGGGTCATCGAAACCGGTGCGAGCACGAAATCCGACCCGTCGCCGGTCAGCCACGGCGTCTGCGGGGTGGTGCGGTTCTGCCCGGCCCAGCGGGTGGTGCGCGCCCGCACGAACGCCGCCAGTTCCCCCACTGACACCCGGCTGTCACGCGAACCGCTCGCGTTCCACCCGTCGGCGAACCCACGCAACCCGGCGAGCCAGTACCGCACGAACACGCTCCCGCCGCAGGTGTGTGAGTCTTCGCCTATGCCGCGGGCGAACAGCACCACCCGCTGCGAATCGGGCACGGTTTCCAGGCTCTTTCGCGCCGCCGGCACCCAGTCGGCGGTCGGCGTGTCGAAGTCCAGTACGACCAGTTTGTGCGGCGACTTCCCCGCCCGCACCTGCTCCAGCACTTCCGACAGCGTCACGCGGTTCCGCCCGTGGTCGGCCCCCGGCACGCCGGGCCCGAGTTCCACCTGACCGCCGATCACCTGCGCGGCACCGCTCAGGAACACCACCAACGGTTGGTCGGCCGGGTGCCGCCCCATCGCCGCGAGCGCCGCACGCAGTTGATCGCGGGTCGGGTCGAGCGGAAGGGCGAAGTTCGGGCGGCGGAGCGGGTCGCCGGTGATTCGAGCGAAGTCGGCAGCCGCGAACGGGACGGGTGCGCCGTCGGGCGCTGTGGACGAGGACACGCCGACGACGGCGGCCGTGCGGGTCGGTTGCACCCACACCAGCAACCCCAACCCGGCCGCGGCGACGGCACACAGGCCGACGACGGCGACGAGCGGGTGCGGGCCGCGGCGGGCGGTCGGGGGAGTGGTGGCCCGCCAGTCCGGGCCGCGGGGTGCGTCGTTCATGACGGCTCCGGGTGTGTCAGCGGGGGGCGGGGGTGGGGGCCGGTGTGCCGGCGGCGGGCGGCGGCAGGGCAGGCAACTCGGCGAGCGTGCCGGCGGCGACGGCGGCCTTCTTCGCCTCGGCAATCGCCACGAATTCCAGGGCGGTTGCCTTCTTCATCGCAGCAGCATCGGCCCACCAGAAGAGGGCGGTCACGCGATTCGCGTCGCGGTAGCACCGCACCTCGGTGCCGTCCGGTGTGGCCCCTTTCACCCGCGGAACGATCGGCGATCCCGCGGGGTTTGTCAGCCGAACGACCAGGCACGACCGCCCGCCGTGCGACTCCACAGACAGCCCGTTGACAGTCACTTCGCCCGCGGTCGTGGGCACACTCGCCGGCGATGGCAATCGGTCGTCAGTGGGCAGTGCCCAGGTGCCGCAGGCGGGGAACGGGCGGTCGGCCGACCACCACGCGGAGAGCGTGGGCACCGCCGCCGCGCCGCCGTCGTCGGCCGGCCACGCCGGGCAGGTGATGTCCCACGCCGGGCACGGCCAGCCGGTACTGTTCGCCCACTTCACCGCGACGGCCGATTTGGTGGAAGGTGCCAACTCGAACCACACATCGGCGATGCGGGCGGGCGAAAGCACCTTCGCGTCATCCTCTTTCCGATCGGCGAGGGCGACGAGTTCCAGCCCGACGGCGTCGGTCAATCGCTGCCGCGGCACGGCGACGGCCCAATCGCTCCCCTTCAGGCGGGCCACGGCGGGCACGTCGGCGGCGTAGTTCGGGCGGGTGAACCGCGGCCCATCCTTGCCCGCGCTCAGGCCGAGCAGCAACCGCTCGCCGGCCCGCAAATTCAGTGGGCGGTCGAGCTTCACGGCCGGCGACCGCAATGTGAAGTTGCCGCCGGGCGGGAGCGGTGACAGCCAGTTGTCAGCGGCGTCGGTGCCTGTCGCCAGGTCGTCGGCGGTGCCGCCCTCGTTCACCAACTTCAGCCGCACTTGCGGGGCGGTGGCGGTGCGAATCCAGTCGCGCAGTCGCCCCGTCTGGTCGGGCGACAGGAACAGGCCGGCCGGTTTAAAGGTGGTGACGGTGCGATACTCGTCGCGCACCCCATCGGCCGCCTTCTCCGCCGGGAAGGCGACCACGTGTAGCGGGCAGCCGTCGCCGAAGGCGGCCCGCAGTGCCTCCTTCACCGACAGCTTCTTCGGGTTCACGTCGGCGTCGGCGAAGCGGTTGTCGGCACAGTCGCTGAACAGGATGACGGCACGGGGCGACACGTCGGGCACGCTGGCGCGGGCTTTCAGCACCGACCGCGTGACGGCCGACTTGTCCCACGGCGTGAGTTCCCGCACCCGCGCCATCACGTCCGCGATGTGTGCGTCGCAGTCCCACACGGCGGCCGGGCGGAGGGTGGCGAAGGTGTCTTCGGGCGTCTTCGCATCGGGCGACTTCTGACCGAACGCCGACACCGCGACCGTGACGCCGGCGGGCACCGCATTCAGCACGCCTTCCAGCCTGTCGCACGCGGTCGTGAATCCCCCGTCGGCCATGCTGCCGGAGCAGTCGATGACGAAGTGCAGGTGCCCGCCGCCGGTGCCGAACTTGGCCCGCACGTCGGGCGACGGCCGTACCGCCACTGACACCGCGTTGTCAGCGGGTCGGCGGATCGCGGTGGTGTGCGGCAGCGGGTGACGCGACACGTTCACCTTCGTGTCGGCCGTCTCCCCGCGGAAGTACCCGCGGAGCGTGAGGACGGATGCTTCAACGGTCGGTGCGGTCGGTATCGGTCCGGTGCGGGCGGGCACGGCGAGCGTAATCGGGTCGGGGGGGGCACCTTCGCGGTCCGGCCCGCGGACGAACCGACCACCACCCCCGGAGTAGGTCACGAAGCCGGCCACCCCCTCCGACGGGGCGAGCGTGAACGTCACCCGCGGGTCGGGTTCGTCGGTCACGGCGATGTCCGTCGGCGCTGTCACGGTGAACGGGTACGGCGTGGCGGGTGTGGGCGGCAGGGCGGGGCGGCCGGCCAACTTGCGCGCGTCGTCGCGGAGCACGTCGGCCGCGTGGCGGTAGTACGGCTTGGCCGTGTCGCCCCCACTCCAGCGGTCGGTCGTTGTGCGGTCGGCCTGCCAGAGCAACAGTTGTTCGGCTCGCAGCGTGCGCAAGCGAATCGCCGGGTCGGTGGTCAACGTCAACAGCGAAGCGCGGGCGAGGCGGTCGGCGGTGGGCAGGTTGGCATCGTCAGTCGGGATGGTCGTCGAGAGTTGGCGAACGGCGGCGGCGAACCGCTCGCCGGCGGCGATCAACTCGGCCGGGGCGTCGGCCTGCCGGGAGAACTGGTCGATCTGGAACGTGGTGCGGTCGAAGTCGTCGCCGGCGGCGCGGGTGTAGGCCTCGCGGCCGAGGGCCGACAGGTGCAACAACCCGCGGCGGCGGGCGGCGGCGAAGGCTCGCTCCCTCACCTCGTCGGCGGTCGGCTCGGCCAACGGTTCGGGGCGGGTGCGGGCGAGGACGTGCAACTGCCGCGACGCCCGGCGGTGTTCGGTCAGCAGTTCTTTCCGCCGCTCGGCGAACGGCACTGACAACGCCATGTCAGCGGCGTGCCACCACTTGGCCAGTTGCTCGCGGCTCTCGTCGCCGGGGCGGGTGTCGAGCAGACGGGCGACGGCGGCGCGGTGCAGGCTCTGCACCTCACTCACGCGATCGGCAACGGATTTCGCCAGCGTTTTCAGGCTCTCTACGCGGTCGGCGGTCGGCGGGCCGTTCACCCACTCGCCCAGCCGGTGGTTGTCGGCCCAGGTGGTCCGCACGACGGTCAGCCACTCCTCGCGGGTCATCCGGCCGAGCAGGTCTTTCGGGTGTTCGCCGGCGGCCAGCCATTCCGTCAGCCCTTTCAGGCGGAACGCCGACGTGTGCCAGGTGTGCCGAGCCGTGCGAACCACGTCGGCGGTCGTGGCGGCTTTGCCGTAGTACCGCTCGGCGTTCTGGGCGAGGTCGCCGACGGTGCTCCAACTGTCGGCGTCGGTGGCGAAACCCAGGTCTTCGGCATCCCGGCGTTCGGAGTCGGCAGTTCGCAGGTCGTCCGCGATCCACGGCCGCACGGCTTCACCGTCGGCTCCCGTCGCCGTCTGTTCGGCGAGTAGCCGCAGGCGGAGGACTCGCTTGACGAGCGGCCACACGGCGGCGGTGGCGGGGTGGTCGGGCAGGTCGCGGGCGAGCATGGTCAGGAAGTGCAACTCAGCCGGCACGACGTTCCACCCTTCGACCACGAGCGCGACGACCGGCGGGGCGAGTCGCAGGCGGGCGAATGGGTCGTCGGCCACCCAACTCACGAGAGCGCGGCCGAACGCCAGCCGGTCGGCCTTCGCCTTCTCCCACTCGGCCGGGCGGTCGGCGGCGGTCGCCTGGGCCACCTTCGCCACCACCGCGGGCGGTACGGCATCGGCACTGTGTTGACCCAATGCGGCGAGCAGCGCGAGCGTCTGCGACGACACGTGAACCACGCGGGCGGCCAGAATTTTCAGGCGAACCTGTTCGGCAGCATCGGCGGCCTTCACGGACGCGGTGTCGTTGCCGTCGGCGAGCGCGCAGTCGGATCGCATCACCCAGCCGGTGTACTCGCGCCACAGTTGCGGGGCGAACGCGGCCGGGTGCGGGGTCGATTTGTCCAACTCGGCGAAGTGCGCCCACATCGCTTCCCACGCAGGCGGCGGGGCGAACGTGGCGGGAAGCGGGTCAAGCGTCGTGGGCTTCTCCACAACGCCGAGGAACATGTCGCGGTGGCGGGTGTCGGCGGTCGGCAACACCTCCGGCACTTGCAACGCCGCCCGCTGGTCGCGCGCCCACGTGCGAGTCTGGCGAGTGGTGAAGTCGATCAACTCGTCCGCTGACAGTCGGCTGTCACCGTTCGCGTCGGCACCGCCCGCCAGCCCGGTTCGCAAGTGGTGCAGGAAGACCGATTCGCCCCACTCCGGCGACCGCCACGACTGCTGATTCACCCCCGCCGAGAAGAACACGAGCAGGTTCGGCACGGCGGTGATGTCGGGTTCGAGCGACTGCACACCACGGGCGAAGTCGTTGTGGAACTGCCCGAGCACCGACGCGGACGTGTTGGCGGTGTCGAAGACGAGTAGCTTGCGGGTGTCGGCGGGCAACTTCGCCGCGGCGTCGAGAATCGCTTTGACCCGGATGCGTTCACCCGGCTCGACGTTCGCGTCGTCCGGGATCAGGTACGGCCCGCTCGCGTCGCACCCGCCGTTCGCCGCGAACACGGCCACCACTGTGGGCGTGCGGGCGCGGGCCAGTTCGTCGAGCACGCGGCCGGCTTCCCCGCGGCTCAGGCGATACGGAGCCGGGTCGGGCCGCAGTCGGGCACGGCCGGGGCGGGCGAGTTCGGTCAGTAGTCGGCCGTCGGTCGTGGCGGTGGTGTTCGCGGGCAACGGCAAGTTGTCGTCGTAGCCGGCGGTGGCCACGATCAGCCGCGGGGCGGTCGGCGGGGTCAGCCACAGCACCACATACGTGATCGCCGCCACACACCCGGCCAACCCCGCCAGCACGCCGAGCGTTTTCCACACGCGCGCGGGAACCCGCCGGCCGGTTGCCGGTGACGGGTTCGACCACGATGCCGGACGCTTGGCCATGATTCCGTCGCGGTGAATGACTTCTCCGATCAACCGACGGCGCTCACCTCTCCCCGCTGGGGAGAGGTTGGGCCGAAGGGTTACGCCCGCCCGCCGACCCGTCTTTCATCGAACCGCCCCGCGACCCGAGAAAGGAAACGACGGGCCGTGGAGTAAGATACCCGGACGCCGGCGCCCCGTTCGGGCCGGTTGTGCCGGATGCGCCGAGATGGATCGCCCATGAGTGACCCGGAACCGCCCCGCCGACCGCGGGCGCGGCCAGACCTGAAAAACCTGTACGACGCCCTCCAGCCGTCCGAGGTGGCGCGGGCGAAGGTGGTGGAGAACGGCGTCGGCATGGCGTTCGTACTCGTCCCGGCCGTGTCGTTTCGCATGGGCGAAGCAGGGTTTCGCACGAACGAAGTGCCGGTTCACGAGGTGGTGCTCACGACCGCGTTCTACATGGGAACGGCCCCCGTCACGCAGCAGGCGTATCGGATGGTGACGGGGCAAAGCCCGGCACACTTCACCGCGGAGCGGGGAGGTTCGGCGACGCACCCCGTCGAACGGGTGAGCTGGGACGACGCGGCGCGGTTTTGTGATCGGCTGACCGCACGACCGGACGAGAAGGCCGCCCGCCGGCGGTATCGGCTGCCGACCGAAGCCGAGTGGGAGTACGCCGCCCGCGGTGGCACCACCACCCCGTTCCCGTCGGGGGAGGCGTTCACCGCCGCACACGGCACGTTCGACGCCCGCTACCCGTTCCCCGAAGGGACGATCGCCGGCGAGAGCGCGACCGGACCGACGCCGGCGGGCATTTTCCCGGCCAACAGCTTCGGCCTGTTCGACGTGTGCGGGAACGTGTGGGAGTGGTGCGCCGACTGGTACGACGAGCGGTATTACGCCGCATCGCTGGTGCGCGATCCGGCCGGCCCGCCGACGGGCACGCGGCGGGTGCTCCGCGGCGGGTCGTGGAAGAATCAGGCGCACTCGTGCCGGGTGGCGTACCGGAACGCGCTACCGCCGCACCAGAAGAACTCGGCCACCGGATTCCGGGTGGTTTTGGAAACTGGGTGAGGTCCTACCCGAAATGCCCCGCATCCTGCTGGTCGAGGACAACGACGCCAACCGGGTGATGCTGTGTCGCCGGCTGGAGCAGAAGGGGTATGCGCTCACCCCGGCGGAATCCGGCGAGCGGTGCCTGGAACTGGCCGCTGCCGACCCGCCCGACCTGATCCTGATGGACATCGGGCTGCCGGGGATCGACGGGCACGAGACGACCAAGCGGCTGAAGGCGGGCGAACGGACGCGGCACATCCCGATCATCGCGCTGAGCGCGCACGCCCAGGCGACCGACCGCGAGAAGTCGCTGGCCGCCGGGTGCGTCGAGTTCGAGAGCAAGCCGGTCCAGATGCCGGCACTGCTGGCGAAGATCGAAGCCGCCCTCGCCAAACCGGCCCCGTCGCCGCCCGCGAGCGACGAAGACACGGGCGAGTTCGCCCCCCCGAAGAAGTCCGACCCGGCGACGACGGTCACCCGCCCGGCACTGGTTCTCCCACCGTCGGTGCTGGTGCCGTCGGTGCCCGTCGGCCGCAAGCGGATTCTGGTCGTCGAGGACACGGAAGTGAACCGGGTGCTGCTGCGGCGGCGGCTGGAAAAGCAGGGGTTCGACGTGACCGAGGCGGCCGACGGCCGCATCGCCCTCGACCTGGTGCGGCGTGCCCCGTTCGACCTGGTGCTGCTCGACATCATGATGCCGGAGGTGGGCGGGTACGAGGTGCTCGAACAGCTCAAGGCCGACCCGGACACGGCCGCCCTGCCGGTCATCATGATCTCGGCCATCGACGAGATGAGCAGCGTGGTGCGGTGCATCGAGGCCGGGGCCGAAGACTACCTGACCAAGCCCTACGACGCGGTGCTGCTGCAAGCCCGCATCAACGCCTGCCTGGACAAACGCCGCCTGCGGGATCAGGAGGTGGCGTACCTGAAGGCGGTGGCCTCACTGACCGCCGCGGCCGCGGCCATCGAGCAGGGCACGTTCGACCCGGCGGCGCTGACGGGGGTTTCGGCCCGCAACGACGAACTCGGTCGGCTGGCCCGCGTGTTCGACCACATGGCCGCCCAGGTGGCCATCCGCGAGACGCAACTGCGGCAGGAGGTG
Source organism: Planctomycetia bacterium (assembly GCA_031387445.1). Lineage (GTDB taxonomy): Bacteria > Planctomycetota > Planctomycetia > Gemmatales > Gemmataceae > JALHQU01. Next base: position 3,443 of record JANNDF010000847.1, on the reverse strand, counting down.
GAGCGGCTGAAAGTGGAGATTGACGACGCCCGCAAGAAGGAGCAGGTGGCGGAGATCACCGAGACGACGTACTTCCAGGACTTGCAGCAGAAGGCGGCCAACCTGCGACGGCGGATGAAAAGGGGCGAAGATCCGGGTGAACCCCGGCAGTGATGCCGGGGGTGGATGTTGACTCACCCCCGGCAGTGATGCCGGGGTTCACCAAAATCGGTCGGTGGTACACTGCACGCATGGCTTCCATCGTTTCCATCCACTCGTACCGCGGCGGGACCGGCAAGTCGAACGTCACGGCCAACCTGGCCGTGGCGGTCGCGCTGGCCGGCAAGCGGGTGGGCATTGTGGACACCGACATCCAGTCGCCCGGCATCCACATCCTGTTCGGGTTGGACGACCGGCAGGTGACGCGGGCGCTGAACGACTACCTGTACGGCCAGTGCCGCATCGAAGACTGCGCCTACCACGTCACCCCGCCGGAGGTGCTGGCGGCCGGCGGGAGGGTTTACCTCATTCCGTCGAACATGAAAGCCGGGGAGATCGCCCGCGTGCTCCGCGACGGGTACGATGTCACCCTGCTGAACGACGGGTTCGAGCGGCTGCTGGACGCCCTGGAGTTGGACTTCCTGTTCATCGACACGCACCCCGGGCTGAACGAGGAGACGCTGCTGTCCATCGCCATCTCGGACGTCTCGCTGCTCATCGTCCGCCCGGACAAACAGGACTTCCTCGGCACGGCGGTGACCATCGAAGTGGCCCGGCAACTGGGCGTGCCCGAGATGGTGGTGGTGCTGAACAAGGTGCTCCCGTCGATGGACATGCCGGCCCTGCGTGGCGACGTGGAACGCTCCCTGCACGCGGACGTGGGGGCGGCGTTCCTGCTGACCGAAGAGCTGATGCGGTTGGGCAGCACCGGGCTGTTCCGCCTGAAATTCCCCGACCACCCGTGGGCGAAGGAGATGGACCACCTCGCCCGGCGGATGCTCACCCGCCGACCCCCCGGCGGAGGTTCCGCATGACCCCCACTGCCGCCCCCCAACGACCGGCCGCCCGCCCCACGGCCGAACTGGTCGCCCCGCTCCCGCTCACCGAGCCGGCGAAGGAACTGCTGACCGCCGACGTGGGCATGCGGCCGTACCTGGACAAGTTGAGTTCCGCCGGGCTGACGGTGGACGCCATTCGCGTGCTGGCCCTCGCCCTCCCGAAGCCCGAAGCGGTGTGGTGGGCGTGCGTGTGCATCCGAAAAGCCGTGCCGAAGCCGTGGCGGATGGCGGTGGAAAACGCCCTCGAGGCGGCGGAGAAGTGGGCACTCGATCCGGGCGACGGTCACCGCCGCACCTGCGGGAGCATGGCCGAGGCCGCCGGTTGGGACACCGCCGCCGGGTGTGCGGCCGGGGCCGCGTGGCTGTCGGGCGGCAGTTTGAGTCCGCCGAAGCTGCCGCCGGTGCAGCCGCGCGAAGATTTAACCGGGCAGACGGTGGCGGGGGCACTGATGCTCGCCGCGGCGTCCGACCCGGCCACTACCGCCGTCATGCTCGCACAATTCCTTCAAATCGGCATGACCGTCGCCGACGGCAAGCTGAAAAAGGGCGACCGCCCGGGGAGTTAGCCTGCCGCACCGGCGAGGGACGAGCTACGCTGTACCTCAAGCGAACGCTTCCCCCTGAAAGAATCTGCCCGGCCCGCCCGTAACATGGGCGACCCCGTGCCGTGCGTTGAGATCGCCCATGCCGTCGCCGGACGTTCTCGACTTCGCCAAACTGCTGGCCCCCATCCCCGGCGACAAGCCGACCGGGGCCGACCCGCGGGCGAACACGTCCCCGTCGTCGCCGTACTACAAGGTGAAGGACGCCCGCACCGCCGCCCGCAGCGCCGAACGGCAGGTGGAGTCCGGGGCCGAAGACGCCCCGACGCCGGACTGGAAGGCGGTCGTCGCCACCGCCACCACCGCCCTTGCGACCGCGGCCAAAGATTTGGAAGTGACGGCGTACCTGATCGAAGCGGTCACCCGCGTGAACGGGTATGCCGGCCTGCGAGACGGCTTCCGCCTCACCCGCGAACTGGTGGCCGCCTTCTGGGACGACCTCTACCCGGTGCCGGACGAGGAGGGGGTGAGTACGAAGGTGGCCGCGCTCGCCGGGCTGAACGGGGACGACGCCGAGGGCACCCTGCTCGCGCCCATCCGCAACGTGCCGCTCACCGCCTCCGACACGCACGGCGGGCTGACCTTCGCCAACTACCAGCAGGCGCTGACCACCAGCAAGATCGCCGACCCGAAGGTGAAGGAGAAGAAGGTCGCGGCCGGGGCGATGACGTTCGAGAAGTTCCAGTCGGCGGTGGGCGAGACGTCGAACGCCTTCGTGAAGGCGCTGTACGACGACCTGACCGCGTCGATCGACGAGTTCGACAAGCTGACCGCCGACCTGGACGCCAGGTGCGGCCCGGCCGCCCCGCCGAGTACCGCCATCCGCGCCGCCCTGGTCGGCGTGCTGGACGCGGTGAAGGACGTGGCCCGCGATAAACTGGCCGTCATGCAGACGACCGCCCCGGCGCCCGCGGCCCCGAGTGGCGAGGCCAACGGCAAGACCGCGGCGAAAGACGACGACGGGGGCGACGGCGAGAAGCTGCCGACCATCCGCAACCGCGAAGACGCGCTGAACGCCATTCTCAAGCTGGCCGACTACTTCCGCCGCACCGAGCCGCACTCGATGCTGCCGCACACGCTGGAGCAGGCGGTACGGTGGGCGCGGATGCCGCTCACCGACCTGCTGGCCGAACTGATCTCGGACGACGACGCCCGCGGCGCCCTATTCAAGCAGGTGGGCATCCGCGGCATGAGCAAGGACGAAAAGAGTTAGCCCGACCCTACCCCCCGACTGCCCACCCCACCCCTGAGGGACGACCATGGCCGGCGAGAGCGTTCACGACAAACTCGACCGCGTGCGGAAGCCGCGAGTCCACATCACCTATCAGGTGGAGACGGAAGGGGCGATGGTGGAGAAGGAGCTGCCGTTCGTCGTCGGCGTGCTGGGCGACTTCTCCGGCCAGCCGACCGACCCGCTGAAGCCGCTCAAGGACCGCAAGTTCACCCAGATCGACCGCGACAACTTCAACGAAGTGATGGCCCGGATGACCCCCGGCCTGAACATGAAGGTGGAGAACACCCTGGCCGCCGACGGCACCGAGATGGCCGTGCAACTGAAGTTCGGCAGCATGGACGACTTCGACCCGGCGAAGGTGGCCGGCCAGATCGAGCCGCTCAAAAAGCTGATGGAAACCCGCGACAAGCTCCGCGACCTGCTCACCAAGGTGGACCGCTCGGAAGACCTGGAGAACCTGCTCGATCAGGTGCTCCAGAACAGCGAGCAACTGAAGAAGCTGCAGGGCGAACTCGGCGGCGAGGCGAAGTGACCACCTTCCTGGCGAGCCGTGCTCCGTAAGGAGCCGGG
>JANNDF010000829.1:0-23138 GCA_031387445.1 Planctomycetia bacterium | reverse complement strand
CGTTGGTCGGGACCGACAGCCACACGACCATGTCAACGGTCTCGGCGTGCTTGGCTGGGGCGTCGGCGGGATCGAGGCCGAGGCGGCCATGCTCGGCCAGCCCGTGACGATGCTCATCCCCCAGGTCGTCGGCTTCAAGCTCACGGGCAAACTCCGCGAAGGGGCCACCGCGACGGACCTCGTCCTCACCGTCACCCAGCAGCTCCGCAAGAAGGGGGTGGTCGGCAAGTTCGTCGAGTTCTTCGGGCCGGGGCTGACCGACCTGCCGCTCGCCGACCGCGCCACCATCGCCAACATGGCGCCCGAGTACGGGGCGACGTGCGGCATCTTCCCGGTCGACGCCGAGACACTGACGTACCTCCGCACCACCGGCCGGTCGGAAGAGCAGATCGCGCTCGTCGAGGCGTACATGCGGGAACAGGGCATGTTCCACGACGCCAACACGCCCGTGGCCACCTACACCGACACGCTCGAACTCGACATGGGCAACGTGGTGCCGAGCCTCGCCGGGCCGAGCCGCCCGCAGGACCGCGTGCCGCTCACCGAGGTGAAGAAGTCGTTCCACGACGCCCTGCCGAAGCTGAAGGAGGCGGCACTGAACGCGAAGAAGAAGGCCACCCCGCTGGCCATGGCCGCCGCGCCGGCGGGTGTCGAGCCGACGAGCGGCGGTCAACTGACCGACGGCAGCGTGGTCATCGCCGCCATCACCAGTTGCACGAACACGAGCAACCCGTATGTGATGGTGGCCGCCGGGCTGGTGGCGAAGAAAGCCGGGGAGAAGGGGCTGATGACGAAACCGTGGGTGAAGACCTCGCTCGCCCCCGGCTCGAAAGTCGTGACCGACTACCTGACCGAGAGCGGGCTGCTGCCCGAACTGGAAAAGCAGCGGTTCAACATCGTCGGTTACGGCTGCACGACCTGCATCGGGAACAGCGGGCCGCTGCCGGAGGCCATCGGGAAGGAAGTGATCGACAAGGCGCTCGTGGTGAGCGCGGTGCTCAGCGGCAACCGCAACTTCGAGGGCCGCGTTCACGGCGACGTGCGGGCGAACTACCTCGCCAGCCCGCCGCTGGTGGTCGCCTACGCCCTCGCCGGCAAGGTGGACATCGACTGGGACACCGAACCGCTCGGCCAGGATGCCGCCGGCGCCGACGTGTTCCTGAAGGACATCTGGCCGACCATCGGCGAGGTGAAGGACGTGGTCGAGAAGTCGATCAAGAAGGACAGCTACCAGCGGATCTACGCCGGGGTGTTCGACGGCGACGAGAACTGGAAGGCGCTGCCGGTGCCGACGGGCAACCTGTTCGCGTGGGAGGCGAAGTCCACGTACATCGCCAACCCGCCGTACTTCGTGGGCATGGGCCGCACGCCCCCGCCGGTCGGCGAGATCACCGGTGCCCGCGTACTCGCCCTGCTCGGGGACAGCATCACCACCGACCATATTTCCCCCGCCGGCAACATCAAGAAGGAAACGCCCGCCGGGGCGTACCTGCTCGCCAACGGGGTCGAGCAGAAGGACTTCAACCAGTACGGCGCCCGCCGCGGGCACCACGAGGTGATGATGCGGGGCACGTTCGCCAACGTGCGGCTGAAGAACGCCCTGGTGCCTGGCGTCGAAGGGGGCGTCACCCGCTTCCTGCCGAGCGGAGAGCCGATGAGCATCTTCGACGCGGCGATGAAGTACAAGGCCGAGGGCACCCCGTTGGTGGTGATCGGCGGGAAGGAGTACGGCAGCGGCAGCAGCCGCGACTGGGCGGCGAAGGGGACGAACCTGCTCGGGGTGAAGGCGGTGATCGCCGAGAGCTACGAGCGGATTCACCGAAGTAACCTGGTGGGCATGGGCGTGGTGCCGCTCCAGTTCAAGGCCGGTGACAGTGCGGTGTCACTCGGGCTGACGGGCGAGGAAGTGTTCAGCCTCGACGGGCTGGTGAACGGGCTGACCACCAACTTCGCCGGCGGGAAGGAACTGACCGTGCGGGCGGCGAAGGCCGACGGGAGCGAGATCACGTTCAAGGCCGGCTGCCGCATCGACACCCCGCAAGAGGTGCTCTACTACCAGCACGGCGGGATTCTGCCCTACGTGCTGCGGCAGTTGCTGGGGAGTTGATCCATGGCAGATGTCAGCGACCGCACCCCGAACGCCTGGGAAGGATCGCGATGGGAGGCCCGAACGGTTTCGGCGACCCGAGGGCTGCCCTCGTCGCCCTCCTCACACTCCTCGCCGGGGCGTGCGGACTGGTGATCGTATTGGGGGTGATCCTGATGCTGTTCAACTTCACCCTGGCGAGGACACTGCGACAGGTTCACGAGGTCCACCGCCGAATGCAGCCGTCGCAGGTGTGGCTCGACATGATCCCGGTCTTCAACGTGGTCTGGGGGGTGCTGGCAGTCCTGTGGGTGTCGGCCTCCTTGAAGGGTGAGTTCAACCGGCGGGGCGATCACCGGAAAGGGGCCCGCTACGGGATGGTCACGGGGTTGACTGGCCTCATGGCTCCAATATTCGCCGGCTTGGCGTACTGTCTGGCGTCCGCCTTGCAAGTGTGGATGAGCGTGCAGAGCTTCCTCTGGATGCTACTCCTGGCCAGCGGGGGTGTGGCCGTGGTGTCATTCGTCGTCTACTGGATACGCATGGCCGTCTACGGCTGCCGGCTCAAGGTGAAGTTGCCCGAACCACCTCCGCCACAGGCTCGCCGGGTGAACTGAGTGAGCCGTTGTTCGGAATCCGAACGTGACACCAGACACGGAGCGACGGATGAACGCGGCCTTCCTCGCCGTCGCCCGTGGGCTGCGGCTCACCCACGTCGGCCTCCTCATCATCTGCTGGGTGGGGGCCACGTCGGGCTTACTCCTGTTGATAGGCGATGCATGGATTTTGTCCCTGGGCCCAAGCACAAGCCCGGGTGTCGGACTCTTTCTTCTGAGTCTCTTCTTGTGGTGGGTGCCAATCCTGCCTGCGGCGGCAGGGGTCGTAGTCGGCTTCATCGGTCTCGTCCGCTGCCTGAAAATGCCGGCGGAGATCCCGGCCGCCCGTAAACTCGTGTTGGTCGCGGTGGTCCTCGAAGTGAGCGGTTGGGTGAGCCTGCTCGTCGGCATCCCAGCGTCGGTCGCCGCGGTTCAGTTGTTGGGCCTCTCCTCCTGGATTCTCCTGTTGGGGGCATCCTTCTCAGCGCTGATGCTCCTCACTGGGCAAGTCATCTTTCTGCGATTCTTGAAGGTGCTGGCTGGGTCAGTAGGAGACACCGACTCCGCTCGCCGCGCCGGGGTCTCCCGCACCCTCTTTGTGATCCTCTGCGCGAACGGATTCCTCAGCCTGGGCATCCTCGCGGGCGGATATCAACTCGGCACGGATCCGACCTGGTCGTCTGCTCTCGCGACCTTGGTCTTGATTCCGGCCGTGATCTACGGGCTGGCCGGGCTGGTCGTGTACGACCGGTTGCTCGGCGGCCTGGCACGCTCGGTCCAGGCGTATGCGGACGCCCCGCCGGTGAACGAGTACGAAAGCGATCAGGGTCAGTGAGCCGCGACAGGCGGGCACCTACTTCAACGGGGATCGCATGTCCGACGCCTTTCGTTCTGTGGCCCGCGGGCTGCGGATCGCCCACATCGGCTACCTGCTCACCTGCTGGGGGCCACGTCCGCCACCGTCCTGGGGTGGCTCGTCGGGCAGGTCGGCTGGCGCGACGACCCGCTGCGGTTCACCCTGTGGGCGGCGTTCTGGTTGAACGTCGTCATCGGGGTGGGCGGCGCGGTGACGGGCATCGTCGGGCGTGTGAAGTGCCTGAAGGCACCACCCGAGTACCCGGCCGTCCGCGGGCGGGCGATGGCGGCGGTGGTGCTGGAGGCGAGCGGGTGGTTCAGCGGGTTCGTCGGCGTCGGTTTGATGTTCGCCATGGGGTGGAAGTGGCTGCCTCAACAGTTCTGGGTGCCGGCCATCGGAGTCGTCTTCTCCGGCCTGCTGCTCGTGTGCGGCCGCATCCTCTTCCTGCGGTTCCTGCGGGTGCTGGCCCGCGTGGCGGAAGACAAGGCCATCGACCGCCGTGCGAAGTTCTCGCTCGTCCTGTTCATCACCAACTGGCTTGTCGGCCTGCTCGCGTGGGCCGTGGGCGCGGGCGGCAGCGCGGTGAGCGTGCAGGAGATGACCACTCCGCTCGCGTTCGCCATCGGCATCGCCGCCGGCATGAGCGGGCTGGCCGGGTTAGTGCTGTACGACCGCGTCCTCGGCGGGCTGACGAGATCGGTACACGCCTTCGCCGACGCCCACCGGGACGACGAGGAGGAACAGTACCGCGCACGGCAACAGCGGGACGAAGTGGACGAGCCGGACGAAGTGGACTGACCGCCCGACCGTCGGCGGTGTGCTAAAGACTCTCGGGGCTGCCCCCTCCCCTGGAGTCGCACCATGCCTTTGTGGAACCGCAACTTGTTGATCGGCCTCCGGTTCTCGTCGCTCGGCCTGTGGGCGGTGGCCACGGCCGCCGTCCTCGCGGTAGCCATCGGCCTCCTCTCCGCCCTCACCCGTCCGACGTACTACGGGTTTTACGGCTACCAAAACGAGGTCACTTCGACCGTACTCACTCTCACGAACGGGGCCATGTACGGCTGCCTCGCCGCGGCGGGTGTGGGGCTGGTGCTCGGCGCCTTCGGCCGCTACGCCTGCCTCGGGGTGTCACTCCCGGAGGGCACGGCCACCGCCCGCGTGAAACTGGCGACCGTCCTCGAAGTGACCAGCCTGATGAGCGGCGCGGCGTTCATCGCCGCGTCCAAATTCGGGCCGACGCTGTTCGGCTCTTTGCCGCCGATGGTGGAAGTCACGTGGGTGCTCTTCACCGGCATCGCCGCGTACATCGCCCGCGTGAAGTTCCACCTGTTCCTTCGCACGCTGGCCCAGCACTTCGCCCCGCCACAGGTCGCGGAGGTGAAAGCCGTCAGCCGGATGTACCTGTACGTGCCCGGCGGGTTTATTCTGGCGCTCGGCGTCACCGCGGCCGGCCAGTTCGTCAACACGTCCGGTGAACAGGCGGTCTACGAAGCGGGCGGGCGGGTGCTGGCGTGGCTGATCGCCACCGCCGCCACCGTGTTCGGCATCTTCATGGTGTGGCGGTGGAGCGGTCTGCTCGCCACCCTGCGAACGGCGGTCGCTCAAGCCCCACACCACGAACAGGAGGTGGACGCCGACGACGACCCCGACGCCGACGCCGAGTACCGCCGCCGCTACTTGGAAGCGGAGGCCGCCGCCTGAGCACTCGCCGAAACGCCCCCGCCCGCCGAAGATGACGGCTGACCCGCCAGGTGCCCTCCCCGCCCCGAGGCCGATCATGCCGTTCGCTCTCGCGCTCCTCCCGTTCGCCCAAGCCGGCGGTGGCGGTGCCGACAAAAACGAGGTCGCCGTCATCATCCTGACGGTGGGCGGCGGCATCTTCGTCGTCGCCGGGCTGGCCATCAAGCTGCTCTTCCTGCTCACCCTGAAGCGGGCGCTCGAACAGTGCGCCCCGCACAACCGCAAGATGGAGCCGGGTCAGGTGTTCCTGAACCTGATCCCGTGCTTCGGCGCCATCTGGATGTTCTTCACCGTCAGCCGGGTGGGGCAATCGCTGCGGGACGAGTTCGACGAGCGGGGGGTGGACGAGTACGGCGACTTCGGCCAGCAACTCGGCATCAGCTACGCCTCCCTCATCCTCGCCTGGATCATCCCCTACGTCGGCTTCTTGTTCGGCATTGCCGGCGTCATCTGCTGGATCGTCTACTGGGTGAAGATCGCCGGCTACGCCCGCCAACTGAGCGAGGGTGACAGCTACCGCGAGGAGCGGGATGACTACCGCCGCCGCCGCCGCGACGAACAGCGGGATTCCGACCGGCAGCGGGACGACGACGACGACCGCCCCTCACGCCGCCGCCGCGACGAGTACGACGACCGAGACGATGAGGACGACCGCCCTTCCCGCCGCCGGTATGACTGAGCGGAACCAACCACCCCATCTCGAGCGAGGTCGCCCATGCTGATCGCCCAGGCAGGCGGCGGGGCCGCGACGACCGGCCCGTCGGAAGAACTCATCCTCGTTTTCGTCTTCCTCACCTTCGGCTTCACCGTCCTCGTCTGGTTCGCCCTCCGCCTCCTGATGCTCATCACGCTGGCACGGGCGCTCCGAGAGTGCTCGCCCCGCAACCGCCGCATGGAACCATCGCAGGTGTACCTGAACCTGCTGCCGATGTTCCGCTACGCCTGGCAGTTCATCACCGTCAACAACGTCACGCAGTCGCTGCGGGACGAGTTCGCCGACCGCGGGCTGCCCCGCCACGGCGACTACGCAAACGGCGTGGGCACCGCCTTCGCCACCACCTCGGTGTGCGGCATGATCCCGTACCTCGGCGTACTGGCCCGCATCGCGGCGTTCATCCTGTCGATCGTCTACTGGCTGCGGGTGTCCGCATTGCTGCGGGTGCTTCGCGAGTCCGAGAGCTACGGCGACGACGAGGACGGCGAGTACCGCGACCGCTACTACGACGACGAGGACGACGGTTACCGCCGACGGCAACGCAGAAGATATGACGATGACGACGACGATCGGCCGTCACGTCGGCGGCGAAGCCGGTACGACGACGATGACGATGATGATGACGACGACGATGACCGCCCGTCACGTCGGCGGCGGAGCCGGTACGACGACGACTGAAGGCGGGGCCGGCGGTGGGGCAGTGTTGATGGCGTACTCGATGACGGTGAGCGGGCCGCGCTTCACCTGCTTGTAGATGCGGCCGACGTACTCGCCCATCACCCCGAAGAAGAGTGCGTTCAACGCGGTGGACACCAGCACCAGCACGGCCAGCGTGGTGAACCCGGCCGGCCAGTCCTGCCCCACCAGCACCCGCCCGACGACGTACACCGCCACGAAGATGACGGCCAAAACCGCGGCCGCAACGCCCACATAGGTGGCCAGTTGTAGCGGCACGACGGAGTGGTTCAGGATGCCGTCGAGACCCAATCGGACGAGATCGCGGAAGCGGAACTTGCTCTCGCCGGCGGCACGGGCCTGTCGGTCGTAGGCGAACCCGATCTGCCGGAAGCCGAGCGTGGCGATGGCCCCTCGAAGGTACGGCGTGGCGTCGTCGAGCTTCCGCAACTCTTCCACCACCCGGCGATCCACCAACCGGAAGTCGCCAGCATCCAAAGGCAGTTCTTGCTCACTCAACAGGTTGATGAGCCGGTAATACGCCTTCCGCATCAGCGTGATGCCGAACCCTTCCTTCCGCCGCCGACGGACGCCGAACACCACCTGGTGCCCCGCCTCCCAATGCTGGAGCATCTGCGGCACCAGTTCCGGCGGGTCTTGCAAGTCGCAGTCGAGCTGCACCACCGCATCACCGTGGGTGTGCAGATACCCCGTGAGGATCGACCGCTGGTAGCCGAAGTTGCGGGAGAAGCGGAGGACTCGCACGGCGGGGTCGGCGGCGGCCAGTTCGGTGAGCAGTTCGAACGTGCGGTCGGTGCTGTGGTTGTCGGTGAACACGTATTCCCAGCGATACCGCTCCGCGAGCGGGGCCATCACCGCCTGCACGGTGTCGTAGAGGCGGCGGACGTTGGCCTCCTCGTTGAACACGGGCACGGCGAACGAAATCAGTTTGCGGGGGTCGGGGGTCATGTCTGGTTTTGTAGGTCGCGGTCGAACAGGTCCGGCACGGACCGTGAGGCCCGACGGCCGCACGCCCTGGCGGAGAGGTAGTTCGGCGTCGGGCCTCTCGGTTCCTACGGAACCTGCTCGACCACGACCTACATTGCGGCCACCACCGCGTGAGGCAACGCCCGGCGTCCACTGCCGGCCACCGCCACCTTCAACGACTCTGCCACGAACGCCAGCATCTCGTCAGTCAGGCCCGGATACACGCCGACCCAGAAGGTGTTGTGCATGATGCGGTCGGTGTTCGTCAGGTCGCCGACGACACGGTGCGGCACGCCCTTGTACGCCGGCTGGCGGAGCAGGTTGCCGCCGAACAGCAGCCGTGTGCCGATCTTGTTCGCGGTCAGGTGGTCGATCACGTCGTTGCGGCTCACCGGGCAGTCAGCGGACAACGTGATCGGGAAGCCGAACCACGACGGGTCGCTGTTCGGCGTGGCGACGGGCAGTATCAACTCGTCTTGAGCGTCGGCGAGCAGCCGCGACAGCGTGGCGAAGTTCTCGCGGCGGCGACGGACGAACTCGGGCAGCTTGTCGAGTTGAGCCACACCCACCGCCGCCTGCATGTCGGTCGCCTTCAGGTTGTACCCGATGTGGCTGTACGTGTACTTGTGGTCGTACCCCTCGGGCAAATCTCCCACCTGCCAGCAGAACCGCTTGCCGCAGGTGTCGTCTTTCCCCGGCGGGCACCAGCAGTCGCGGCCCCAGTCGCGGAACGATTCGAGCAGTTTCTTGAGCAGCGGCGAGTCGGTCATCACCGCCCCGCCTTCACCAGTGGTGATGTGGTGAGCCGGGTAGAAGCTGCAAGTGCTGATGTCGCCGAACGTGCCGACGGGCCGCCCGTCGTAGGTCGCCCCGAGCGCGTCGCAGCAGTCTTCGATCAGCCACAGGTTGTGCCGGTCGCACAGTTCCCGCACCGCCGCCAGATCGAACGGGTTGCCCAGGGTGTGGGCGATCATCACCGCCTTCGTCCGCGGACCGACGGCCGCTTCGAGGTGCGAAACGTCGATGTTGTAAGTGGGAATGTCCACGTCCAAGAACACGGGCACGCACCCATGCTGAAGGATCGGGTTGACGGTGGTGGGGAACCCGGCCGCGACGGTGATGACTTCGTCGCCGGGCATCAGTCGCCGTTCGCCCAATCGTGGCGACGTGAGCGCGGCGAATGCGAGCAGGTTGGAACTCGACCCGGAGTTGGTCAGCAGCGCGAAGCGGGTGCCGAACGTGCGAGCGAAGCGGTCTTCAAACTGGTCCGCATACCGGCCGGCGGTCAGCCAGAAGTCGAGCGACGAATCGACCAGGGCCACCAGTTCGGCGTCGTCGAACACCTTACCCGACACCGGCACCGGCGATTGCCCCGGAACGAACGCGCGGGAAGGCCAGTTCGCCCGGTGAAAGGCCCGCACGCGGTCGAGGATGTCGGCCCGCAGGTCGGCAGCGGTCTCCGGCACAGTCAGCCTCCTCCGTGGTGGGCGATAGTCGCTCGCAGTCCGGCGGTCAGGTCGAAGGTCGGCGCCCACCCGGTCGCGGCACGGAACGCCGAGCCGTCGCCGACGATCCAGAGCGGTTCCTCGACTCGTGCCGGTATCGCGCCCCACTTCAGCAACTCCCGCGGGGCGTTCATCAACTCGGCGAGCGTTTCGCCCACCTGTCGCACCGCCACCGGCACGCCCGAGCAGACGTTAAATACACGCCCGTCGTCGCCGAGTGCTGGAGCGTCCGCCGCCACCGCGAAGGCACACGCCGCGTCGTCCATGAAGAGTAGATCACGGATTTGGGCGCCGGGTGAAAGTTCGGCCGGTTCCCCAGAAGTCAGCCGGTTGATCAGAAATGGCAACAGTCGGTGGGGTGCCTCACCGGGGCCGTAGACGCCGAACAGCCGCAGCACGACGAGCGGAACGGACCAGTGCCGGGCTGACGCACGGGCCAGGTGTACGCCAGCGATCTTCGCGGCGCTGTAGATCGACCACGGCTCGACCGGCGCTGATTCGGTCAAGAATGTGCCCGCCGGACATGCGGCGTACTCGAAGCAACTGCCGGTGTGGATGAACCGCCGCACACCGACCTCAGCCGCCGCACGTAGCAGATTCATTACAACCGTCACATTCCCGGCGACCGCCGCATCCGGATCGATGCCTCCCGTAACTCCGGCAGACGCGAAGTTGAACACCACCTCCGGCCGTTCGGCGAACGCGGCCCGAAGTGCGTCCGCCGAGTAATCGTCCACTTCCACGAGGTGCAATCCGCTCAGCCCGGACAGCCGTGTGTGGTCACTGCCCCGCCGCACCGGGGCGACAACTCGCCAGCCGCCGTCGATTAACCGCCGGGCCACGGCCGAACCGACGAACCCGGTGGCACCGGCGACCAGTGCGATCCGACGAGTGGTCACGGGGCCGGCTCCTTCCATTGCTGTCGGATGCGGACAACCTTGTACACCGCGAATCGCCCGTCCTGGCTCACATGCGGGGCACCGTCGGCCAGCATTGCCAACTCGGATTCAAACGGTGCCACGCGATTCGGGTATCCCCAGCGGTCCACCCAGATGGCGTCGAAGCCCATTGCGGCCACGGCACGCACCATCGGTTCCGTCGGTAGTTCGCTCACACCCTTCTGCCACTCGGCGGTCGGCCGGCCCTTCACCGCACCATAGCTCCACCGCAGCCGCTCGGAGTGCAAATACCCGCGAGTGTGAGCGTAGTCGTACATCTCGCCGACCGGCCCGCTCTCCGGGTACGGCAGGTACGGCAACTGAAACACCGCGGCCCCTACGGGCAAAGACCCTTCTACCGACTGGACGAACGCGCGGTCGGCGTCGAACTCGGCGGCACGCTCGGCGTAGGTGGGGTGCAGCGGGCGCGGCGTCTGGTCGTACAGCCCGAACGACAGCAGCAGTGCGGCCACGACCCACCCGATGCGACGACGCCACATCCCGGAAGTGGGCGGGAAGCAACGGTCGAACAGCCGCACCGCGGTCGCCAGGGCGAGGAAGCCGATGAACACGCACAGGCGGTGGTAGCAGCGGATCCACGGCGTCGTCATGTGGTTGAACAGCGGGCCGAACCCGCCCGGTACCGCGACGAGTACCGCCACGAGCATCAGTCGCGTGAACGCCGGCTGGTGGCCGTCGGCGTCGGACTCTTTACGAAGGATGGCGAGCAAGCCGGCCAACAGCCCGATGCCCCCAATGACGCCCAGCGACACGTACATCCCGCACTCGGGCGTGACGGTGCTGCCGAAGCTGCCGGCGTACATCTCACCGGCAGATGCGAACCACGGCTGGCGGTGGTTCACCGACGGCATCACCAGTTCGGCGACGCGGAGCGCCCAGTAGTTGCTCTCGAACGTGTACCGCCGCATCTCGTGGTTGAGGCCGTGTTCGCCGCGGAACACCAGCGACGGGGCCAGATTCGCCGCCAGTGTTCCGGCCACAAGCGCGATGCAAACGAGTGCGGGCAGCACCGCCGCGAACCGCTTCGTCCGCAGCCAGCCCGCCAGCCCGGAGACGGCGAAGAACAGGCACGCGAACACGGCGTAGTACGCACCGGTGGAGCCGAGCAGCGCGCACACCGCGGCGGCACCGATTCCCTGCGCCGACAGGAACGGCGGGCGGAGGCGACGGCTCACCGGATCGCGGACGAGGAACGCGAGTTGCCCGTCGAACAGACGCACGGCCACGAGCAGCGCGAGCGGGATGGGGAAGTACGCGCCGAGGAACACGTGCTGACTGAGCATGACGACCGAGTGGTGCGGCAGGTAGGCGAACAGCACCCCGCCCAAGAGACTCGCGGGTACGCTCGCCCCGAACCGCCGCAGCACCCACGTCCCGCTGATCGCTCCCAGCGGAAAATGCACGAGCAGGAACAGGTTGTACGCCACCGCCCAGTCGCCCGTCAGCCGGCAGAACTGCCAGAGGGTGAGGTAGTGCAACCCCTCCGGCATCGGGTGGTCGTACAGGTTGCTTTCGCCGGGCGCCCCCATCCGCGAGTTCGTCCAGTGGTTGCCAGTGTCGTTCAGGCTCTTGATCGGCGCCTGATAAAGCTGTGCGTCCACGCCGCCCCCGCCATACCCGAACGGCACCCGCAGGCTTCCCGCTCCCAGGTCGGTGACGGTGACCAGCGCGAGCGTACCGATGACGGCCGACAGCCCGCACGCCAGCAGTGTGCCGCCGGCCCGCGACTTCGCGGGTACTGACTCGCTCGTCGTCTCGGTCATGGGTCGCTCGGCGGGGACGGAAGTGTAGAAGTAGGCCGGTTCCGCCGAGTGGCACCTCACTGCGCCGACATCCCGTGTTCGTATCGCTCGATCTGTTCCGCCGCGATCCGCCACCCGCGGGCCGGATCGGTCTGCCACGCCTTGTACCAGTCCACTGTCCACGCCACCCGTTCGGTCGGCGTGAGCATCGCTCGCCAGCCGAGTTCAGCCGCCGCCTTGCTCGAATCGAGCCGCAGGTGGTGCGCTTCGTGCGGCCCGGCCGGGTCTTCGTCGATCACCACTTCCCCACGGCCCCAGTGCTTCACCAACAGGTCGGCCACTTCCCGCACGGTCAGCGGTGCCACCTCCGATGGGCCGAAGTTCCACCCGCCTTCGGCCCGCGTGTCGCCGGTCAACAGCCGCGCGCCGAGCGTCAAGTAGCCACTGAGCGGTTCGAGCACGTTCTGCCACGGGCGGACGGCGTTCGGCCGGCGCAGCACGAGCGGCCGGGCCGCCATCACCGCCCGCACCAGATCGGGCACCAGTCGATCCGCCGCCCAGTCGCCCCCGCCGATCACGTTCCCGGCCCGCCCGCTGGCGATCTTCATTCCGAACGACCGCCGGTACGCCGACGCCACCAACTCCGCACAGCCCTTACTCGCGCTGTACGGGTCGTGCCCGCCCATCGCCTCGTCCTCGCGGTAGCCCCACACCCACTCGCGGTTCTCGTAGCACTTGTCGCTCGTCACGTTGACCACCGGCACCGGCGAACCGAGCGTGCGGACGGCGTCGAGGACGTGTGCGGTGCCGAGGACGTTGGTGGCAAAGGTGTCCACTGGCTGTTGGTAACTGAGGCGAACGAGCGGCTGGGCGGCGAGGTGGAAGACGACATCCGGACGGGCGGCGTGGATCAATTCACGAACGGCGAACGGGTCGCGGACGTCGGTTGTGGTGCAGGCGAATCGATCCGGCAGCCCCGGCCACCCACGGAGCATCGGCTCGTCGGGCGGCAGTGCGAGGCCAACCACTTCCGCGCCGAGCCGTTCCAGCCACAGGCCGAGCCACACGCCCTTGAACCCGGTCAGGCCGGTGACGAACACCCGGCGACCCCGGTACGCGGACAACCAGTTCACGGGTGCAGTCTCCTGAACTCACGCGGCCGAGATGGAAACGGTCGGCGTCGCCACAACCGGCCGCGCCCACGGCGCGTCCCCGCTCGCCCACAGGCGGTCGAGCAGTTCCTTGTCCCGCAGGGTGTCCATCGGGTGCCAGAAGCCGTGGTGCTGGTAGGCCATCAGTTCGCCGTCACGGGCCAGGCGTTCGAGCGGCTCGCGTTCGAGCACGGTGTCGTCGTCGTCCAGGTAGTCGAACACACCCGGCTCGAACACGAAGTAGCCGCCGTTGATCCACCCCTCGCCCACCTGCGGTTTCTCGGCGAAGGCCCGCACCTGCTCACCGTCCAACTCCAAGCTGCCGAACCGGGCCGGGGGCCGCACGGCGGTCACGGTGGCCAGCCGGCCGTGCGAGCGGTGAAACGCCACCAGTCGGGCGACGTCCACATCTGAAACGCCGTCGCCGTAGGTACACAGGAAGGTGTTGCGGCCGATGACGGTGCGGAGGCGGCGGATGCGCCCGCCGGTCATCGTCTCCTGCCCGGTATCGACAGTCCAGACGTCCCAGTCCGGGGCGAAATTGGTCAGGCGCGTCTTTTCGCCGGTGCGGAGGTTGATGTGCCAGTCGCTGTGCCGGGTGGCGAAGTCGGTGAAATACTCCTTGATCATCTCGCCCTTGTACCCGCACGCCACCAGGAACTCGCGGAACCCGTGGGCGGCATACGTCCGCATAATGTGCAGTAGGATGGGCGACCCGCCCACCTCCACCATTGGCTTGGGGCGAACGGTCGTCTGTTCGGCCAGGCGAGTGCCCAAGCCACCGGCCAGCAGCACGGTTTTCAAGTGATGACCTCCGTTCCCGGCGACACCACACCCTAGTTCGCGGGGGCGGGGTGTCAAACGGCCATCACCCCGCCCTTCCCGATCCGGCCGGCGGGTGTAGGAAATGCCTCGACCTCGACCACACACCAACGAGACCTCCCGTGTACGGCGGCGATGAAGACATCATTCCGATCGCCGGCCTCGGATGCTGGGGCGTGGTGTCGCTGGTTGTGCTGCTGCTCACCGTCCTGTATTTGTCCTCGCTCTCGCGGGCGCTGGCGGGGTGCGGCCCGGCTCGGCGGACGCTCGAACCGGGGCTGGTGTGGCTGAACCTGATCCCACTATTTCACCTGTTCTGGAAATTTTGGACGGCAGCGCAAGTCGGCACCTCACTCCGACACGAGTTCGACGCGCGGGGACTGCGCACCGGCTTCACCTTCGGCCGGGCGATCGGGGCGTTGGTGCCGCTGGTGGCACTCCTCACCCGGTTCGTGTTCTGGGTCGGGATGTTCGTCGCGTCGCGGATCGGCGAAGAGGAGTTCAGCCTCCTGGTCCTCCTCGCCACCGTCCTGCTCGGCGTCGTTGAGTTGATTCTGCTGATCGTCCACTGGGTTCAGATCAACGGCTACACGCACCAGTTGAAGTCCAGCCGGCCGGCGGCGGGCGACACCACCGCGGCGGCCGCGGACGACGGCGGGGAGCGTGACTTCGACGAGGACTACCGGCCGATCACCCGCCCGCGGCGGCGAACCCGCGGGTAGCAATCCGCTCACTTCTTCTTCGGCTCATGTCCCTTCATCAGGAGGCCGAACCCGGTCAGATCCTTGTCGTTCGCCTTGCCGACGATGCCCACCACCGGGGTGCCGTCCCCGCCGAGTTTGTTGAGCGCCTTCTTCTCGTCGCTGCCGACGTACTTGCTCTCGTAGCTGTCC
The DNA here is from genome assembly GCA_031387445.1 of Planctomycetia bacterium. Taxonomy (GTDB): domain Bacteria; phylum Planctomycetota; class Planctomycetia; order Gemmatales; family Gemmataceae; genus JALHQU01. The sequence goes on along the minus strand of JANNDF010000829.1, from coordinate 8,411 downwards.
TTGGGGTCGAGCTTACCGCCGTCTACCACCCTCATGAACGTGACCGAAATGCCGTCGAACCCCAGCCCGTGCATGACCGACACCGCCCCGACGGCGTAGCCGTCCTTCGCCTTGAGTGTCACCACGTCGTCCAGTTGCGTCCCCTGTTGGTCGCCGAACAGGGTGTTGTCCTTCACCTTGTAGATGGGGCGGATGGCGCGGGTCATATTGCGGCCGAACGCCTGGGCGAGGCCCACCTCCAACCCGACGAGCAACCCGCCGTCGGGGGCCACGTCGGTGAACGTCGGGTCGTTGAACCCGCCGAGGATGGTCGGGCCGTTGCCCTTCGGGCCGGGGGCGAATACGCCGGGTCCGCTCACACCGCCGGGCGTGGGCAGGCCACCACCAGGAATGGGCAGGCCACCGCCGAAGCCAGGTGAACCCCCTTCGGACGGGCGGAACGCGGCGAGGAACGTGGTTGCCTCCTTGCCGGACGCGAGTACGGCCGACCCGCTCACCGTGGCGATGTACACACCCGTGGAGGCGGCGTACACCCGCACGCGGGTGGTCGTACGCCCGGCCACGATGACGGACTCGATGCCGGGCAGGGTGCCGGCGTCCACCTCCTGCGTGTCCGTCACTTTCCCCTTGAGTTCCTCGGCAATCAGGTCGCGGAACAGTTCGGCCAGCTCACGCTTCGGGGCACGCCCGAACGCCCCGCGGAGGAACACCGCCTGCGCCTCGTAGCTCAGACCGCTGGAGGTCTCACCGACGACCGAGTTGACCGTCAGCAGTTTCCCGTTCACCGCCCGCGTGCGGCTCTCGTCCGACTGGCTGGCCGCCTTCACCGGCACCCACGCCACGAACGAGCGGTCGAGCGGGGCGTACTCCTTCCACCCGGTCGGCGGCGGACCGCCGACCACCACCGCGACGCCCAACGGAAGCGCTTTGAGCTTGGTGGTCAGCGTCTTCTTGCCGACGGTTTCGAGCGTCACCTGCACCACCAGTTCGCCGTCGGTTGTGGCGAGCGGGAGGTCGGCGGTGGCGACGCCGTTGGCAACCTTGAGTTCGGCCGTCTTCACCCCAGTCTGGCGCGCGAACGTGGTGGCGTCCGGCCGCTTGTCTTTCGGCGACACCACGAGGTACCGCACCGCCGCCGACCGCACGTTGTCGAGCGGATCGAGGATTGTGGACTCCAGGCGTACGACCGTCTTGCCCTCGGTGCCCTTCTGCGGCACCAGCCGCACGCGGCCCACTCGGCCCTGGATCATCTGCCCGAGTTCCTGGGCCGGGACGATGAACCCGATGCCCTGCCCTTCGCGGAGGGTGGCCACCGCGACGCCCACCAGCTTGCCCTTCGAGTCCACCACCGGCCCGCCGCTGTTGCCGGGGTTCAGGTTGCCGTCGATCTGAATGGTGGCCAGTTCGCCGTCCGGCCCGTTGCGGAGGCTGGACACGGACGCCTTCCCGACGGTGACCGCGGGCGACCCCTGGTCCTCGGCCAGGGCTTTGCCGAACGGGAAACCGAAGGAGTAGACCGGCATGGTTTCGGTGAGCTTGGCCGTGTCACTCAGCAAGATCGGGGCGGGCGGCGCCTTCACCCCGCTCAGACGAAGCACGGCAAGGTCTCGCTCGGAGTCGGAGGCGACAACGACGGCCGCGAACGAGCGTTCCGTCTTGAAGCCGCTGTCGAACACGACTGTGATTGTGGCCTTGCCCGGTTTGCCGCCGGTGTCGATGACGTGGTGGTTGGTGGCGACGTGGAGGGCTTTGTCATCCCCGCCGACGACGAACCCCGACCCGGATGCTCCCCACCCTTCCCCTTCCACCTTGATGAACACCGACGCCTTCTTCACCGCCTCCACCACCGTGGCGGGCAGGCCGTCGTCCGCCGCGACCGGCAGGGCGAGGGCGACGAGGGTCATGACCGCGAACAGACGGTGTGACACGGGCGAACCTCTGGGGGTTGCGAGAGAACGTCCTACGGTATCAGACCGACACGCCCGACGAAAGGACCGCCTCACACCAACCCGGTGAGGGGGCCGGTGGCGTCGGCGAACTTGGCCGACTCGACGCCCACCTTCTGCACCACCGACAGGAGCACGTTCGACTGCGGCGGGTGCTTGTCCGGGTTGTGGGCGAGGTGCCGCCCCAGCTTCAGACCGAGTTTGTGCCCGCCGGCCACGAGCAGCGGCAGGTTCTTCGGCGAGTGGTCCCCGCCTGTGCCGCTGTTCATCCCCGATCCGAACACCACCACCGTCCGGTCGAGCACGCTGCCGTCGCCTTCGGTGGTCGATTTCATCATTCCGAGAAAGCGGCCGAGACGCGACAGGTGGAAGCGGTCGATCTCGGCGAGCTTCTTGAGCATCCCGGCATCGCCCCCGTGGTGTGACAGTTCGTGGTGGTTCTCCCCGCCGCCGCCGTACCCGCCCGCCTCACGGCTCCACTCGAAGGTGATGACCCGCGTCAGGTCGGTCACGAAGGCCAGGTAGCTGAGTTCGAGCATCACGTCGAGCCACATGGGGCGGTCGTGACCGTCCATCGGCTTGCTGGCCAGTTGCAGGCCGGTGTCCTTCACCTCCGGCTTGGGCACGTCGATCCAGCTCTGCATCCGCTCGACTTGCTTCTCAGTCTGGCGGACGCTGCTCAGGTACTCGTCGAGTTTCTGCTGGTCCTTCGCCCCGAGCTTCTTGTTGAGCGACGCCGACTCGCCGGCGAGGTCGTCCAGGATGCTCCGCCGCTCGGCGTACCGCTTCAGCGCCGCCTGCTTGTCGCCGGCCGTGTCGGGCACGAACAGCCGCTCGAACAGCCGTCGCGGGGAGTTTTCGGACGGCAGCGGAGTGCCGTTCACGTCGAACGATAGGGTGTGACTGTGCCCCGCCCCGCCGGTGCCGCTCATGTCGCCCAGTTGGATCGACGGGAACCGCGTCTTCTTCCCGTGCAGGTCGGCGGCCAGTTGGTCGGCGCTCATCGTGTTCGTGTAATCGGCCCCCGGCTTCGCCTTCAAGTTCGCCGCGGTCAGCCAGGTGTCGGCCCCGCTGTGCCCGCCTTGGCTGGCCGGGTGCCCCAACCCGGAGAGCACGGTGAAGTCGTTACGGTAGTCTTTCAGCGCTTCGAGCGTGGGCGAGAGGGTGTACTTGTCGCCGTCGTCCTTCGGCACCCACTCGGCGATGTTCACCCCGTTCGGCACGTAGCAGCAGAGCATCCGCGGGGCGGCCTCGACGGCCGACTTCGCCCACGGCTTGAAGGTGGACGGCGCCGACTGCAACCGCGGCAGCATGGCGTCCAGGAACGGCAGGGCGACGGCGGCCCCGGCAACGCGGAGGACGGTGCGGCGTGTGATGCGGTGCGGCATGAGTGTGTGGGTTAGAGGTTATAGTCGGTGGACGGCCAGTGCTTGCACGTAGGCAGATTCGAAATCGACCGGAACGAGCGGGCCGTTCTTCAGCGCGAGCGGGACCGGGGGGATGGTGGCACCGATTGCCACGGAGTAGGGCCACATGTTGATGGTCCACCGCTCCTCGTCTTTCGACGGGCGGTAGGCGGCGAGGTAGGGTTCCCCCACCGGCAGGAAGGCGGGGGGTTGTGCGCCGAGCAGGACGGCCAGTTCGTTGTGCAAGTTGGCGCGGGCAGTGGTCACGATATCGACGATGATGACACCCACTCCCAGGTCGAGGTAGGTGAGGCATTTACTCACCAGTCGGCGGCAGGTTTCTGGCCGGTCCTTGTTCGCCGGGCTGACGAACTCGATCACCCCGACCAGGTTCATATCGTCTCGCACGTCTTTCACTTCCACCTCGAACTCGTCGAGGACGGCCGTTTCGACCGTCGCCAGTGGCGGGACGACGGCCAGCCCACCTCCGGGTTCATCCGGTGACCATTTCCCCGGCATCTCGAACTCGGAGATGTCGGCCTCGGCTTCCACTCCCAGATGGGTACGACCGAGCGCGGCGTAGCGATCGGCCGGCAACACCGCGTTCAACTGGGCCAACACCTGGGCCACCCAGACGGTGCTGAGTGACGACCACGGCGCGCGGGTTTCGGTCGGCTTGCGGAAGTGATCGAGCAGTGGCATCGGCTCCTCCCTTTGGTGCCGCCCGGCTGGCGGCACCTACTTCGTCTCGAACGGCTCGCATGTGGTCACGAATTGTACCAGGGACCGCAGCGTCTTGCCGTTCGCCGTCATGTGGGCCACCGCCGCCTTGACCGTCGGCTGGTCCGCCAACCCCAACTCGCGGCCGAGGGAATACGTCATCACCTTGCCCGCCAGACAGTTCAGTAACAGGCCTTCGTTCTTCAGGATCGCCGCTTGCAACCCCTCCACGCCGACGATCCTGGTGCCGTCGATCATCTCCGAACTGGCGTCGATCTTCGGGTCGTTCTTCTCGATGCGTCCCTTGTACCCGAAGCCCTCCTGTTCGCGCCACTCGCCGGCCGCGTTGAAGTTCTCCAGGGCGAAGCCGAGCGGGTCGATCTTGTTGTGGCAGCGGGCGCACTGGTCGAGCGTCCGGTGGATCTCGAGCCGCTTCCGCACGGTCGCCTTGTCGACTCCCGGCACCTTCGGGGCGATCTCGCCGGCGTTCGCCACCGGCGAAGTGCGAGTGCCGTTTGACGTGATCGTGAGGATGCTCGCCTGCGTCGGGATGCCCCCGCGGTGGACGCCGTCCGGCACCTGCACCTTGCGGAAGTCGTCGCCCTTCACGCCGTCGATGCCGTAGAAGCGGGCGAGTCGCTCGTTGATGACGACGAAGTCGGACTTCACCAGCGTGGTCGCCGGGTGGTCGTTCATCAGCACCTCGCGGAAGAAGGCTTCGCTCTCCTTCACGATGCTGACTTCCAAGTGCCGATCGTACTGCGGGTACAATTCCGCGGCCGGCGGGTTGTTGCCCACTTCCCGCAGGCCGAGCCACTGCCCGGCGAAGTTGGTCACGAACGCCTCGCTCCTCTTGTCCTTCAACATCCGTTCGAGTTGCTTCACCCGCTCCTTCTTGTCAGCCAGTTTGCCCGCGTCGGCGAGTTTCATCAACTCGTCGTCGGGTGTACTTGACCACAGGAAGTAACTCAGCCGGGCGGCGAGTTCGTGGTCGGTCAGTTTGCCCCCGTCACGGCGCGGCTCGGCCAGATACAAGAAGTGCGGTGACACCAGCACCGCGTTGAGCGGTCTCTTGATCGCCTCCACGAAGGTCGCCCCTCCCTTCTTCGCCGCGTCGAAGTGCTTCAGCTTGGCTTTCACCTCGTCGTCGGTCACCGGCCGGCGGTACGCCTTCCGCATGAACTTCGCCAGCACTTCCTCCGCGTACTTCCGCTCGTCGGATTTGCGAAGCGGGCTGTCGAACAGGATGCCGGTGTGCGACTTCGGCGGCCATGCGTCGAACACCGGCCCTTCCACCTCGAACCAGTCGATCATCGCTTCCGGGCGGGCGAACGTGGCACCGGATTGCAGCCAGAAGTTTTCCAGCACCCGCGGGATGGCGTAGGCGTAGTCGAACCCGACGCCGGCCGATTCGGTGGTGAACCGGGCGGAGAACTCGTGAACCTTCGGCGTGTCCGGCGTGCCATCAATGTCGAACTCGGCCACCGTGCGAGGCTGCGGGCCGAGTTGGAGTGTGAGCTTCAGCCGCGCCGCCCCGTACCCATACATGCGGTCCGTCTTGAAGTGTTCCAGGTCGCGGGCGTACTGCTCGTCGTGGGACTTCTTCCCCTTCGGGTTCTGTGCCGTCTGGTCGTCCCGCCGTTTGCCCAGGATTGCCCCAGCCGATTTCACCACCGCGTCCCGATCCGGCACCCGACCGGCGGCCCGCACCCGAATGACGTACTCGCCCGCCACCGGCACCCGGAAGTCGCGGGCACCCACCCCCTTGTCCCAGGTCTCGTGGTGGATGACCACCCAGTCGCCTTCCTGCTGGTTGTTGTTGCCGTTCACGATCGGGTTGTTCTTGTCGTCCAGCCGCAACCGAGTGCGGTCCATCGCCCCCGCGTTCGGATCGAACCGCCACTTCACCGCCTTCGGTTGCTCGCCCTCCACCAGCGCCCGATCCAGGATCTGCTTGGCCGCACCCAGGTACGTCTCGACGTGCAGCGGGCTGAGCGTGAGCGCCCCGCCGTTGTTGTCGAACCCGCCGGCCGGCGGGTCTTGCGGGAAGCCGCTCACGTCGAAGTCGATGCCCAGCAAGTCGCGGACGGTGTTCTTGTACTCGGCACGGTTCAACCGCCGCAGCACCACCGCCGACCCCCGCCGCGACAGTTCCGCCCGCACCGCCTGCTCGGTGACCCAATCGACCACCGCCGCCACCTCTTTCGCCGTCGGCTGTTTCTCTTCCTTCGGCGGCATCTCGTGACTGTTCAACACGTTCACCACTTCTTTCCACTTGCCCTTCGCGGTCAGGTCGAGGAAGTCATTCGGCAGCCCCTTCGCATCGACCGCGAACTCACCCTTCGGCTTGGCCCCGGTGTGACAGGTGTTGCAGTAGGTGGCGAAGAACGGGGCGACGGTCTTGGTGTACCCGACGGCATCAGGGGCAAAGGCGGGCTTATCTTGGGCGAGTGCGACAGTGGCTACGACCAGCGCAGTCAGCGAAAAGTTGAAACGCATGACGGCGGTTCGGTGGGGATCGGGTGGGCAGCGGGAATCTTACACTCCGCCTTGCTCCCGTGCGACGGTCGGCTATATTTCACTCAGCACATTCCCCTGTAGCTCAGCGGTAGAGCAGCCGACTGTTAATCGGCTGGTCGTTGGTTCGAATCCAACCGGGGGAGCTGTCTTCACTTCTCTTCAACACTTCTTGATCCTCATCAAACGCCTTCATTCCTAGCACTTCCGCCGTTTCCACCCCTTCGGCCCGTCCCTCTGTCGTTTCCTCAACCGTCCTCAGGAATCCCCGTTCCGAATCCGTCCGGGGGGATGTTGGGGGGATGTTTTGGGGGATGTCGGCGGCGAACGTGGGCATCTTGCCGGCCACCGCGGCCAGTTCGGCCCGACCCAACCGGCCGTAAGTTTTCATGGTGAGGGTAGGCGTACTGTGCCTCATGTGCGTCATCACCTCCCGCAGTGTCGCCCCGTTGGATTCGAGCAGGGCGGGCACGCTGTGTCGGAGGGAGTACAGACTCACCACCAGTTCCCCGCCACCCGCGGCCGGCTTGGTGGGCGGGATTGAGGCCGCGGGCAGGTCGATGCGGATCATGTCCGCCCCTTTGGTGAACCAGTCGCCCGGCCAGACGGGTTCACCCGCGGGGCGGGTGGCGACGTACTCCCGCAGTTCGGCCGCCACGGCGGGGGTGACGTGCTGCTCGGCCGTCTGGCCGTTCTTGGTGCGGGTGCCGTCCAACCGCACCAGCGGGGCGGCCCCGTCGAGCAGGAAGTCGGCTGGTGTGAGGCGGGACAGTTCGACCGGCCGGAAGGCGGTGGCCACCGCACACAAGTAGACGGCCGCCCGGTCGGTGCCGGCCATGCCCATGAACTCGGCGGCGCTGTCGCGGGCGGACGTGATGAGACTGGTGATCTCGGCGGTGGTCAGGGTGGCGAACTCCCGCCGGCGGTCGTGCTCCGGGTTGCCCACCCGCTTCATCGCGGCGAGCGGGTTGTCGGCGGCCCGCTTCTCATCCGTCATCCACTTCGTGAACATCTTCACGGCTTGTAGGTGCCGGTTCAGGGTGGTGGTGCTGGCACCTTCCCCACGCCGGGCGAGCAAGGCCTCGGCCGTCTCACGCGGGTAGCGTCTGGCCTTACCGTTGCCGGTCGCGGCCAGTCCGTGACGCTTCACCAGATCGGGCACGGATGCGGGGGTGACGTTGAGCAGTGCGGCCAGTTCGTTGCGGGTGAAGTGATCCCGGCCGGCGGGCAGGGTGGCCACGTCCTTCGGCTTCTTCAGGTCGGCCAGGGCGTGCCGGACAACGGCGGGGGTCAGGTCGGCGAAGTACAGACACCCGCCCACCATCCGGGTGACACACCGCACCATCTCGGCGGCGTGCTTCTCCCCGCCGTCGCCTGATCGCAGGACGGCTTGCCAGGCGGCGAGGTGAACGGCCAGCGGCTTCTTCCGGTGTTGCTCGAACGGGTCGGACAGACCGGACTTACCGTACTCGGCCTTCTTCAGCAGTTCGCCCAACATCGCCTCGGCGGCCCGCCGGTTGGTACTGAGCGGGATTTCACGGCCGTCGAGGAAGACGTACCACTTCTTCAGCGGCTTCCGTTCGCCGGTCTTCGTCTTGTAGGTCGGGTGGTAGAGCTTCGCCAAGACAGGAACCTCTGAGAACGGCCGGCGGCTTTCGTGAGTGTGGTTCTCAGGTCACACGCACTAGATACCTCCCGCCAAAGGGGGAAGTAAGGCTCATTTTCCAGGGCATTTCGTGTACACCTCGGCCTGGACCCGGAAGTGGGTACGGGTCTCGAACCAGTCGAACGTGAGGTCCAGCAACTCCTGCATCGTCTGGCA
>JANNDF010000826.1:0-1229 GCA_031387445.1 Planctomycetia bacterium | reverse complement strand
GTCTGGTTCCGAAAGAACCAGCCCGCTCACGCGGGCCGCTCGCCAGGATCACATCAGTCCCGCCAGCCCCAACTTCTGCAACTCCTTCCGCATCTCCGATGCGTCGCCGTTCGCCAGCCCGCTCCGTTGGATGAGCAGCACGTAGAACACGCCCTTCGTCGGGTCGATCCACCCCTGCGTGCCGAACGCCCCGCCGTGCCCGAACGTGCCGGCGCTCAGCGCCTCCGTCGCCCCCTTCGGCTCCTTCACCACCTGCCATCCGTACCCCCAGCTCATCCCGTCCACGAACCCGGTCTTGATGTCGCCCGTCTGCGTCTTGGTCATCTCCGCCCACGCCTTCTCGCTGACGATCCGTTTGCCGTTCAGTTCGCCCTTGTGCAGCATCGCCTGGTACAGCTTGCCCAGGTCGGCGGCCGTGCTGAACAGCCCGCCGGCCGGGATCGGGTGCTTCGGGCCGCCACCGGTGTAGTCCATCTTGAACCCGGTGCTGCTGGCCGCCACCGCCTTGCCGTCCTTGTTGTCGTGCAGGGTGGCGACGCGCTTCCACTGCTCGGCGGTCGGGTAGAAGAGCGTGTCCTTCATGCCCAGCGGGTCGAACACGTTCGCTTGCAGGAACTTCTCGTAGTTCTGCCCACTGACCACCTCGATGACGCGGCCGAGCGTGTCGATGCCGGAGTTCGAGTACGCCCATTGGGTTCCCGGCTCGAACTGGAGCGGCAGTTGCGACACGGCCGCGGTGGTCTCGCCCAGTGTGTAGTGCCGCTTCGTGTAGACGTCGGCCATGCCCGGCGAGTATGCCGACAGCCCGGACGTGTGCGTGAGCAGGTCGCGGAGGGTGATCGGCCTCGGCGGCTTGCCGAGCGTGACCGTGCCCTTCGCCTTGTCGGTCGCCGTCACGATCATCTGCCCCTTGAACTCCGGCAGGTGCTTCTCCACCGGGTCGTCCACGCTCAACTTGCCCTGGTCTTGTAGCAACATGATGCCGATGGCGGTGATCGGCTTCGTCATGCTGGCGATGCGGAACAGCGTGTCGGCGGTCATCTTGTCGCCGCTGGTCGCGTCCTTCACGCCGGAGACGTGTTGAAACTTGATGCCGTCCTTGGTGCCGACGACGACCACCGCCCCCGCCGTGTCGCCGTCGGCGACGAACTTGTCGAACCGCTCGGCGAGCGGGGCGAACGGCTTGTCTTGGGCGAACAGCGGGACGGCGACCAGCAGCAGGGCGAAGA
>JANNDF010000476.1:0-3516 GCA_031387445.1 Planctomycetia bacterium | reverse complement strand
CCGGGGGGGGGGGTTGTTCTCACCCCGGTATCCCCGCGTGGCACGGCGGCGCGGGCTGGGGTGGGCGGCGCGGCTAACCCATTTTGGTACCCCCATGCCCTCGCCCGCCGACGACACCCTGCGGATGCTGCAAGCCGGGGCGCTCGTCGCGGCGGTGGCGGTGCCGGTCGCCGTGGCGTGCGGGTGGCTCGCCCGCAAGCGGTTCGGCGCTCTCTGCCCGCAGTGGCGGCCGGCCCCGTTCGTGTGGCCGGGGTACGCCATCTTCCCGTTCTTCCTCGCCCCCTGGCTGTCCGCGTTCTTCATCCCCCTGATGGACGCCGCCGGGCTGTATCGCGCCTTTTACCCGGCCGGCTTCCCCGCCCCGCCGCCCGACGCCGAACCCGGCGATGTCACCCAGATTCAATCCACCCTGAAAGTCATCTGGCTCAGCTTGGCGTCGGTGCCCAGCGTGCTGTTCGCGGCGGTGATGGTGCGGTCGCACTTCATCCACCGCCCGGTGCCGTGGGCGCACGAGTTCCGCCAACTGCCCCGCACGGTCACGCTCGGCCTGCTCGGGTGGGCGACGTTCGGCGTCCTCGCGTTCGCCATCAACGCCGGGCTGGTGTTCCTGTTCGACGGGTTCGGATGGGAAACGAAAGAGCACCCGCTGGCGAAGATGGGGGCGAACGGCGACGGGTACGGCGGGATGTTGCTGACGCTGTCGGCGTGCGTGTGCGCCCCGCTGCTCGAAGAGTTCCTGTACCGCGGGCTGCTGGTGCCGTGGGCCGGCGGGCGATGGTTTCGCCCGTGGTGCCTGCTGTTCCCCGCGGCCGTGCTGGCACTGATGAGCGGGCTGAAGGCGGACGGCACCTTCCAGGCGCCGGGGCTGGTGTTCGTGCTGGTGCTGGCCATCGGCACCTACGCCATTCAGCGACTGGGCAAGCGGTGGCCGATGTTCCCGGCCCGCACGGTGGTGGCGGTGTGGAGTTCGGCCGCCCTGTTCGCGGCGGCACATTCGAGCGTCTGGCCGACGCCCATTCCGCTGTTCGTGCTCGGCCTCGGACTCGGCTACCTGACCGCCCGCACCCGCAGTTGGACCGCCGGGGCGGTGGCCCACGCCGCGTTCAACGCCGTCAGCACCGTGTGGGTGTTCCTGCGGGGGTGAAAGGCGGACGGACCCCGCCGGTAATGTCCCCCATCTGTCCCGAGGTTTCGCATGTCCGACGCCATCCCCACGGTCACCGGCACCAACTACACCGCCGCCCACCTCGGCCCGTTCGCCGATCTGGCCCAGTACGGGTTCTTCCACCCCCGACGCCAGGTGCAGGTGACGGGCAAACAGTTTCTGAAGGAGACGCTCGGGACGACCGCGACGGAGGTGTCGTTCACCCGGCTGGAACCGCTCCAGGCGGTGCCGTTCTTCCACAGCCACAAGCAGAACGAGGAGCTGTTCCTGGTCGTCCGCGGGGAAGGGGAGATGCAGATCGACGACGACGTGATCCCGGTGCGGGAGGGGTCGGCCGTGCGGGTGGCCACCGCCGGTGAGCGGTGCATCCGCAACACCTCGGCCACCGAGCCGTTCGTGTACGTGTGCATCCAGGCGAAAACCGGCTCACTCGAACAGTGGACGTTCACCGACGGCGTGCCCGGCACCCGTACCGCCAAGTGGGCGACACCGCAGTAGGTCGCGGTCGAACGTCCCCGCAAGGGGACGTGAGGCCCGACGGTCAACCGCCTGGATGCGAAGGTGATCGGCCGTCGGGCCTGCTTTCGCTTCGCGATCGCTCGACTAGGACTTACTCAGTCTCACTGTCACACCAGCTCCTTGATGACCTGTCCGCCATCGAGCACCGCCTGTGGGCGGCCAGACGGGTCTTTGAAGTGCGTCTTCCGCGCGTCCACACCGAGGGTGTGGTAGAGGGTGGCGAACACGTCCTCGTAGCTCACCGGGCGGTCGGCCACCCGCCCGCCGGTCTTGTCCGTCGCCCCGATCACCTGCCCCGCCTTCCACCCGCCGCCGGCCAGCAGTGCCGGACCGACCTCCGGCCAGTGGTCCCGCCCGCCGTCCTTGCCCACCTTCGGCGTGCGGCCGAACTCGCCCCACACCACGATGGCCACGTCGTCCAGCATGCCGCGGTCGCTCAGGTCGCTCACCAGCGCCGCCAGGGCGTGATCGACGATCGGCACCAGTTGCTTCATCCGCGGGAAGTTCTGGCTGTGCGTGTCGAAGTCGCTGAACGACACGCTCACGCACCGCACCCCGGCTTCGAGCAACCGCCGGGCGAGCAGCAGCTTCTTCGCCGAGTTCTCGTCCTCGCCAGTTTCAAACTTTGCCAGCCCGGACGCCGGCGGGGTGTACGCCTTCACCACCGATTCGGGTTCGTCGTCCCACGTCAGGGCTTTCGCCAACTTGCCGGACGTCAGGATGCTCACCGCCTGCTGGCTGAACTGGTCGAGTGCGTCCATCGCGCCCGACTGATCCACCTCGCGGCGGACGTCGTCGAAGCGGTTGAGCAGCGACTGCCTGTCGGCCAGCCGGTCCGGGTTCAGCCCGTCCACCAGGCTCAGTTGCAGGCTCGGCCGTGCGGCGGCGCGCTGCAATTCCACCTTCATCTCCGGTTCGAGTTCGCGGGGGAACTTGGCGGACATGTCGGGGCGGAAGGGGGCGAAGGCCGGGCCGAGGTAGCCGGGGCGGGCGCTGTTCCGCACCAGCGGGCGGCCCTGCATGACGTCCACGAATGGCGGCACGGCGTCGGTCGGCTTGCCGAACAACTTGGCCACGACGCTGCCCATCGCCGGCCGCCCGCCCACGTTCTCGATGCTCTTGTGGTGGAAGCCGCTTTGCGTCTGGAAGCCGTCGTGCTGCCCGGTCGAGCCGACGAGCGAGCGGAGGAAGATGAACTTGTCGGCCAGCGCCGCCACGCGGGGCATCAGCTCGCACAACTGCACGCCGGTCAGCTTGGAGCGAATCGACTTCAGGTCGCCGCGGACTTCTACGGGGGCGTCGGGCTTGGGGTCGATGGTGTCGTGCTGCGGCGGCCCGCCGTCCAGGTGGATGTTCAGGATCGACTTGGGCGAAGCCTTCTTCGGACTGACGGTGTCGGCACGCAGCAGGTCGGTGAGTGTCAGGCCGGTGAGGCCGGCACCGGCGATGACGAACGACCGGCGGGAGATGCCACGACCGCAGGGGAGGCGGGGCCGCATGGATAAAGGCTCGAACGGGGGAAAGGGCGTTCGGCAGGTGGGATGAGGGGAGCGTAACCGGGGGGGCGGCAGGGGTCAACGGAAATGTGCCGCAGCGCCACCCATCATCGCGCAGGTGGCCTGCGTGGGTGTTGTCACACGGCTTGGGCTACTTCGGCGAACTGCTCTTCGGAGCCTGCTCGTCGGGCGGGGTGGCGGTGGTCGGGGTGGGGCGCAGGAAGAATGCGGCGGCGGCGAGCAGAAGGCCGATCCCGCCGAGGATCAACCGCTGGCGGAGGGTCATCGGGGAGGCTCCGGGTGGTGGGGGAATTGTAGCCGATCCTGGAACCGCCG
>JANNDF010000795.1:0-5777 GCA_031387445.1 Planctomycetia bacterium | reverse complement strand
GTTCCCCCCTCCACCTCTCCATCGTGGAAGTGGTCCGCCGGCGGTACATCCAGTTCCGGAAAGACCAAGACCGGGAAAACAAACAGCGGACACTCGCCGGGTTGGAATAACGCCTCACGCCGTTTCGAGCACCATCTGCATCCGCCCGGCGGACACCAGTTCGCCCGACTGCTCCAGCCGGTTGGCCTCCTCGCGGATGCCCTCGAACCCCTCCCGCATGGTGGTCAAGATCTTCACCGCGGTCTTCACGTTCGCCAGCCGCGGGGTGCGGAGTTCGTTCACCACGAACTCGTACAGCCGCAGCATGTTCGTGCCCATCTCTTCGTCCACCTCCACCCGCACGCCGGCGGCCAGTTCGGACACGATCACCTGCGCCTTCGCCATGTACGGGGTGGCCACCGGCACGTCGCCGTTGGTCAGCGCCATCTCCGCTTTGCCCAGGCGGGCGAGCGCCCCGTCGTACAGGGCGAGCAGCAGGTCGATGCGGGACAGGCCGGCGTACTCGTCGTGCCGGCGATAGGTGTGGTGCGGGGACATCGGTATTCCGGTAACGCGGTGGTCGGGTAGGTGGGCGATCAAGTGGGACGGGCTAGCCGTTTGAGTACGACAGAGGCACGAGCGACGAGAGCTGCGACTGAAGCCCCTTCAGCTTGTTCACCGCCGATTCCATGGCCGCGAACTGCTTGAGCAGGCTGCTCTTCTTGTCCTCGATCAGCAGATTCTGGCGGGTGACGTCGCGGTCGATCCCTTCGGCGGTGGCGGCGAAAGCGTTATCGATGGTCTTGAACCGCCCGTTCACCGGATTCAGATATTTGTTCAGGACCGCCCCGAGGCGGCCGGCCACCCCCTGGGTGACGCTCAGGTCGGCGGTCGTCGCCCCGTTCGCCGTGACCAGCACCTGCAGGCCGTCGGTGTTGGCGTTGCCCGTGCGGCCGGCGAGCAACTGCCCGCTGCCGGTGGCCGGTTCGGTCACCCCGTCGGCGGTGAAACTGCCGACCACGTCGGTGCCCCGGCCCCGCTCCCCGCCGACGAACCCGAGGGCGGGCAGGGCGGTGCCGCCGACCACCTCCACCGACGCCGCCGACCCGTGCCGGGCGGAGGTGATCCGCAACTGCCCGCCGGCCACGTCCACCGACACTTGGTTGGCCTGGATCGGCGGGTCGGAGTTGATCACCGCCTGCACGGCCGCCGCCAGGGCGGCTGGGGTGTAGGAGCCGGCGGCCAGCGACAGGGTGTTCGACCGAGCCCCGTTCACCACCACGCTGAACGTGTTGTTGCTGCTGTCGATGGTGACGCTCGGGGCGGGCGGGGAGGCGGCTGTCACTGCAGCCCGGGCGGCCGGGGCGGTCACGCTCACCCGGTACGGCCGGCCGGCCGGGGACGGTTTGGTCTTGTCCGACCCGAAGACGAAGTTGACCCCGCTGTCGGTGGACGTGCCGGTGAGGGCAAACAGCCGCTTCACCTCGCCCGCCGACACCCCCGGCTCCTGCCCGCTCAGGGCGCGGTCGAGCTTCCCCTGGTCGATCACCAGTCGCCCCTTGTCGGTCAGCGTCACGCCGACCGCCGACAGGCGGTTGGCGGCGGTGCCCAGGCCGGGCACGGCGGCGGTCAGCACCCCGGTCAGGTCGTTGGCCAGTTGGACGGCGTCGCGGCTGCCGAGCAGGGTGCCGGTCGTGCCCTTGGCCGCGTCGTAGTTGTCCCGCTCGTCGATGTAGTCGATGACCGCGTTGAACGACGACACGAGGTCCTGCACCGCCTTGCCCGCCCCGGCGGTGTCGGCCGCCACCAGCACGCTCAGCGGCTTGGTCGGGTCGGCCTTGTTGGCGGTGACGGTGACGCCGGGGATCAGCCCGGTGAACTGGTTGGTGGCACTGCGGACGCTGATCGCCCCGGCCCCGCTGCCCAGTTGCACGCTCGCGTCGCCCGCCGCCTGCACGGTGGTGGCCGTCGCGTTCACGTCCGCCCCGCTGCCGCCGGTCAGGGTGTTCGTCACGCTGATGCCGTTCGCCGCCCCGGTCTTGGTGGCCGTGAGCACCAGCCGGTACGGTTCGGCCGAGCCGTCGTTCAGCAGGGTGGCCCGCACGTCCCCGCCGGCGTTGTTGATGGCGTCGGCCAGCCCCTGCACGGTGTTGTTCGTCGGCCCGATGGTGACCGTCTTCTCCGCCCCTGAGCCGACGCGGAAGGCGAACGTGCCCTGCTTGATGGCGGAGCCGGGGTCGGCGAACCCGCCGGACGCCACGCTGTTCGCCTGGGCCAGGGCGGTGACGGTGAAGGAGTAGGTGCCGGGGACGGCGGCGGCGCCGGCGGCGACCGACACGGCGTCCTTGTCCGACGGGCTGGCGGTGCGGCCGTCGAACGCCCCGGCCACCGACCGCCCGACCCGGCTCACCTGGGATTGCAGGTCGAGCAGTTTGCCTTGCAGCCCGCCGAACGTGGCCTGCTTCTGGGTGACGACCGCCTTGCGGGCGGTCATCTGGTCCACCCTCTTCTGGCTGATGGCCGTCAGCCCGTCGATAATCTTCTGCGCGTCGATGCCGGTGGCCAGGCCGGAGAAGTTCAACCCGCTGCTGCTGACGCTGGACACGGTGGACCCCCCTGCGGGGAGACGAATGGTGTGGGGGCGCGAACGCGGCCGCGGAACGGGAATCCGTTCCGCGGCCTGATGGGGTTATCGAAGGTGCCGGCCGGGAGTTGCCCCGGCCGGGGCGGGGTTAGCCGCGGAGCAAGCCGGCCACCAGTTGGGTCATCTGGTTGGCGTTGCCCAGCACCGTGCTGCCGGCCTGCATCTGCGTCTGGTACTTGGTGAAGTTGGCGATCTCCGAGGCGAAGTCGGTGTCGCGGATGACGCTCTCGGCGGCCGTCGTGTTCTCCAGCGTGTTCCGCAGGTTGTTGGCCGTGCTCTCCAGGGTGTTCGACTGGAACGCGCCCAGCCGGCTGCGGAGGTCGGTCACGTCGGCGATCGCCTTGTCGATGGTCTTCAGCGCTTCCGCCCCGTTCGACGTGTCGATCTGCGACAGGCTGCTGTACAGGCTGCTCGCCCCCACCCCCAGGTTGCCGGTGTTCAACTTGTCGAACGACACCTTCACCGTCTCCCCGCTGTTCGCCCCCACCTGGAAGGTGAGCGAGTTGTCCTGCACGTTCACGTTCCCTTGCGCGCCGGTGGCGGTGACGACCGGGTTCGGGGCGGGGCCGACGGGGACGGTCGGCAGCACCGCCACTTGCACCCCTTTCGAGTTGCCGTTGGTGGAGGTGAGCACGTTCCCCTTGCCGGTGGCCGCCACCCCGTCGATGGTGCCGGCCACGTCCACCCCGCTGTCCGTCACGCTGGCCGTGCCGAACCCGCTGCTCATGTAGCCGGGGGCGGCCGACGTCGACGCCCGGTCGGAGAAGACGGTCACTTTGGCCTCGGCCCCGAACGTGTTGCTCGTCAGCCGGGTCGGGCTGCCGCCCAGCCCGGACAGGTCGGCCGTCACCCCCGTCTGGGTGCTGTACTGGTTGATCTGGTCGATCACCTGGCTCTGCGACATGCCGGACGTCAGCTTGATCTGCACGCCGTTCACGTTCAGAGTCTCGTCCTGCGTCAGCGCGGTCTGGGGGGGGCCGCCGGCGGTCACGTTCGCCTTCTCGGCCGCGGCGGTCACGTTCACCGCGTAGCTGCCGGCCTTGGTCGTCGGGTCGGCCCCGACGAACTGGGTGGTGGCCACGCTCGTGTTGCCGGTGATGCCGGCGTTCCCGTCGAACAGCGCCTTGTTGCCGAACTTGGTGGTGCTGGCGATGCGGTCCACGCTCCCCAGGATGTTGGTGATCTCGGCCTGGTTGGCCGCCTGCGCGGTGGTGTCGTTCACCCCGCTGTTGGCCGAATCCACGGCCAGGCTCCGCACCTTGTTCAGCAGGGTGTTCATCTCGTTCAGCGCGCCCTCGCCCGTCTGCACCAGACTCACCGCCTTGTTCGTGTTGTCGATGGCCGCCCGCAGGCCGGAGATCTGCGCCCGCTGCGTCTCGCTGATCACCAGGGCGGCGGGACCGTCCGCCCCGCGGTTCACTTTCAGGCCGGTGGACAGCCGCTCGAGCGACTTGCCGAGCATGCCGCTCGTCTTGGTCAGGTTGTTCTGGGCGTTCAGGGACGCCACGTTGTTGGTCAGGGTCAGGCCCATTAGTCGGAACTCCGAAGGGAGGTTGGGTGGGGGTGGCCGGGCGTCGCCGGCCGTCAAGGCGGTTATCGACGTGTGCCCCACGAATTTGCCCGGCGCGAACGCTTTCCTGAATTCCCCTCTCGGGGTAGCGAAATAGTGAGGCACGGGGTCAATCGCACCCCCTCCCGACCTTGCCCGCCGGTGCCTTCCCCGACACAATCCCCGCACTCCCCTTCCCCACGCCCCCCCGGTGCCGCCCGTGGCCAAAACCAAACCCGCTTCCCCCGCCGCCCGCGCCGCCGAACTGCGGGAGCAGCTGCACCAGCACAACCACCTGTACTACGTCGAGGCCGCGCCGGTCATCTCCGACCGCGACTTCGACAAGCTGCTGGGCGAGCTGACCGCCCTGGAAAATCAGCACCCGGAGCTGATGACGCCCGACAGCCCGACGCAGCGGGTGGGCGGCCAGCCGATCGACGGGTTCGAGAAGGTGACCCACAAGGCGGTGATGCTGAGCATCGACAACAGCTACAGCGCGGACGACCTGCGGAAGTTCGACGCCGACGTGCGGAAGGGGGCCGGCAGCGGGGAGGTGGCGTACACCGTGGAGTTGAAAATTGACGGGGTGAGCATCTCGCTGCTGTACGAAAACGGGGTGCTGAAGACGGCCGCCACGCGGGGCAACGGCGACGTGGGCGACGACGTGACGCAGAACGTCAAGACCATCGGCGGCGTGCCCCTCCGCCTGACCACCGAGACGCCCCCGAAGGTGGTGGAGGTGCGGGGGGAGATCTACATGACGCGGGCGGAGTTGGTGCGGCTGAACGTCGAGCGGGTGAAGGCCGGCGACGACCCGTACCCGAACACCCGCAACCTGACCGCCGGCACGCTCAAGCAGCTCGACCCGAAGAAGGTGGCCAAGCGGAAGATGAACCTGTTCGCCTACGCCGTCGGCGGGAGCGACGGGCTGGGCGTCGACACCCAGACCGACCTGCTGGCGACACTGAAGGCGTGGGGCTTCCCGGTGAACCCGCACTTCACCCTGTGCAAGACCATCGACGAGGTGATCGCCTTCTGCGACGAGTGGGACGAGAAGCGGCACGACCTGCCCTACGAGACCGACGGCATGGTGGTGAAGCTGAACAGCTTCGTGCAGCGGCAACGCCTGGGGGCGACGAGCAAGGTGCCGCGGTGGGCGAAGGCGTACAAGTTCGAGGCCGAGCAGGGCATCACCAGGCTGAACTCGGTCGAGTTCAGCATCGGCAAGTTCGGCGAACTGACGCCGGTGGCCGAGTTGGAGGCGGTGCAACTGGCCGGCACCACCGTGCGGCGGGCCTCCATGCACAACGCCAGTTGGGTGGAGAAGATGGACGTGCGGATCGGCGACACGGTGGTGGTCGAGAAGAAGGGGGAGATCATCCCGCAGGTGGTGCAGGTGGTGAAGGACACCCGCACCGGGAAGGAGAAGCCGATCGAGTGGCCGGACGCCTGCCCGGTGTGCGGCGGGCCGGTGGTGAAGGAGGAGAGTGCGACGAGCTACGGGTACATCTGCGCGAACACGGGCGTCTGCCCGGCGCAACTGGCCAAACGCATCGAGGGGTACGCCCGCCGCGATCGCATGGACATCGACACCCTCGGCGAAGA
>JANNDF010000793.1:0-2290 GCA_031387445.1 Planctomycetia bacterium | reverse complement strand
GGGGCATGGCTAAACCCCCCCCGGGGTCCACTCCCACCGCGAGTGGGTTCTACCCTACCACTCGCGGAGCGCGTGGACCACTTTCAGAACGGCCAGAGGCGGTTCATCACCCGGCCGAGGAAGTTCTGGTTCACCTGGCGGGTGGTCGGCCCGCGGCCGAGGTAGCTCAGCTTGGCGTTCGCCAGGCTGCTCGACTGCACCAGGTTGCCGGCGGCGATGTCTTGCGAGCGGACCACCCCGCACACCCGCAGCACCCGCTCCTCGCCCATCGTCAGCCGGCTGCGGAACCCTTCCACCACCAGGTTGCCGTTCGGCATCACGTCCACCACCGTCAGGGCGATGCGGTCGGTGAACGTCCGCCCGCCAGTCAGTTGCCCGCTGCCGGAGTAGGTGCGGGCGAAGCTGCCGTCCGAGTTGGACACCTGCGGCACGCCGAACACGGTGGCCTGCCCTTTGAACGAGTTCGTCTTGCTCTGCTGCCTCTGCTCCCGCTCGTTTTCGGTGGTGTTCTCGTTGATCACGAGGGTGACGATGTCGCCGACGTTGCGGGCGCGGTTGTCCTGGAACAGGTTGGCGACGCGGGGGTCGCGGCGCGCCCAGATGTCGTCCGCCACGGCGGGCGACACGGCGACGAGCAGCAGCGTGAGAACGAGAAGGCGGTTCACTTGCTCTCCCCCAGGTCGATCTCGACCGCCCCCGGCCCGGTGACGACGGCGGTGACGACCTTCTTGGAGTCCAGGTTCTCCACCCGGATCGACTGCCCGACCTTGCCGTTCTCGACGGCCAGGCCGCCGGCCGTCACCTTCAGGTCGCCGATGCGGGCGGTGATCGTCACCCGCGCCTTCGCCTTGATGACCACCTCGTCGGACGCCTTCTCGGCCTTCGCCGGCACCACCGCCAGCGACGCTTGCAGGAACACCGGCAGCGTCAGCTTCCGCTCGCCGTTCACCCTGATCGTCACGTCCACCTGCGAGCGGCCGAACTTGACCGCCCCGCCGACCGGCACGGCGGTCAGTTCCACCACGTCATTCGCCGTCGTCACGGGCAGTTTCACGATGATCGGCTTGACCACGTCCACGTACGCGTCGGCGGGTGTCGATCCCAGCCGGCGGTACAGTTCCTGACGGGCCGCTTCTTCCACCGCTTCGGGCGTGAGCATGGTGCCGTTCGGCAGTCCGGCGGCGTCGGCAAAGGTGAAGTCGGCTTCCGCGAACCCGGCCAGCCGCAGGCGGAAGCGGACCAGCTTGCGGGAGATGCTGTCCGTGTCGTCCCGCTCGACCAGATCGAGTTTGGCCATCTTCTCGCGGACCGCGACCGACCCGCCGGACAACTTCGCCGCCTGCCCGATGGTGACGACCCCGTCCGTACCGCCCGGCTTCGCCAGCAGGGTGATGCTCACCGGCTCGGCCGCGAAGGCCGGGGCGGAGAGGAGCAGGAGTGGAAGCAGGTGGCGCATGGCTCGTTGACACCTCACCCGATTACCGGATCAGTTCGGTCGTCGCCTGGAGCATGCTGTCGGCCGTCCGCACCGCCCGCGTGTTGAACTCGAACGCCCGCTGGGCGAGGATCAGGCCGACCAGTTCCGTCACCGAGTCCACGTTCGACCGCTCCAGGAACGCCTGCCGGATCAGCCCGGTGCCGTTCACCCCCGGCGTGGCCACGAGCGGCGGGCCGCTCGACGCCGACTCGGTGAACAGGTTCCGCCCCTCGGCGCTCAACCCGGCCGGGTTGGGGAACCGCACCAGTGTCAGTTGCCCGACCACCGACGCCTGACCCTGGGCGTTGGTCACGTTCACCGTGCCGTCCGAGCCGATGGCGATGTTCACCGCGTCCTGCGGGATGGTGACTTGCGGGGTGATGAGGAACCCGTCGCTGGTGACAAAGTTGCCCTGCGGGTTCTGCCGGATGGCCCCGTCGCGGGTGTACCGCGTCTCCCCGTTCGGCATGAGCACCTGCAAGAACCCCTGCCCCTCGATGGCGATGTCGGTCGGGTTCTGGGTGCTCACCAGCCCGCCCTGCGAGAACACCTTGGTGATGCCCGCCACCCGCACCCCGTTGCCGATCTGCAACCCGGTGGGCACCTGCAACCCCTGGGCGGCGTCGGCCCCGGGCGTCCGCTCGTTCACGTAGATCAGGTCCTGGAAGTCGGCCTGCCCCTTCTTGAACCCGTTGGTGTTCACGTTGGCCAGGTTGTTCGACGTGTTGTCGATGACCGTGGCCTGGGCGTTCATGCCGGTGGCGCTGGTGTACAAGGCGCGGATCATGGGAATCTCCAGTGACGGACTGCCCC
>JANNDF010000772.1:0-5651 GCA_031387445.1 Planctomycetia bacterium | reverse complement strand
CGGAGCGCTTCGACCGGCGGGATGCGGCTGGCCCGCCTCGCCGGGAACACCGCCGCCATAGTCGTGAGCATCGTCGAGAACGCCAGCACCGCCGGGGCCAGCCACCACGGCCAGGCGAAGTAGGTGGTGGTGAGCAGTTTGTCGTGCTGCACCTGCTCGATCAGGCTCTTCACCCACCCGTCGGACGGGATGGAGAGCAGGTACGACGCGGCCAACCCCAGCAGCCCGCCGACCAGCCCGACCACCGCCCCTTCCATCAGGAACATGGCCAGGATGTGCCCGTCGCGGGCGCCCACCGCCTTCAGGATGCCGATCTCGCGGGTCCGCTCCAGCACGCTGGTGAACAGCGTGTTCATGATGCCGATGGCCGCCACCAGCATGGACAGCATGGCGAACAGGTTCAGCCCGGCCGAGATGAGCGTCACCTCCCGCTTCACGCCGTTGTAATACTTCAGCGTGTTGTACGTGTGCAGGCCCATCCCCTCGACCTCCGTCACCACCCCTTGCACGTCGCCGCCGGGCCGCACCCGCACGCCCACGTCGGTGTACCCCGGGGTGGCCAGTTCGGGGCGGCGGGCGAACAGCCGCTCCTCGGCGGCCGGGCCGGCCAGCACGTCGTTCTCGGGCAGCGGCGAGCCGGCCAGCAGGTCGGTCGGGTCCGGCTCCTTCACCTCGGGCAGGCGGGTGACGCCCACGATGGTGCAGTCGGCGACCGCCACCTTCACGCCCTCCCCGTACCTCTTCGGGGCGTCGGCCGGCGGCGGCTTGGCCGTCAGTACCGCCTTCACCGCTTCCTTCTCGAAGGCGGACAGGTCGAACTTGTCGATGTGCTGGGGCAGTTGGCGGGCGATGCGGTCGAGCACCTCCGCCTGCGCGCGGCTCACCTGATCCTGTCGGGCGGTCGGCGAGAGGAGTGAGGCCAGCGCGTTCCCGCGGGAGAACTCCGACCCGCCGACCGTCACCCGCACCGTCCTGCCGACCGCCGCCCGCATCTGCTCGTCCGTCTTCAGCCCCAACTTGTGCAGCAGGAACTCGGACACCACCACCTCGTCGGCCGCGTCGGGGTTTGGCAGCCGCCCCCACAGGAGAAGCGATTCGAGCGGCGGGTCGAAGTCGTTCAGGTCGCCGCTGTACGCCGACCCGATGCGGCGGGCGTCACCCAAGGCCACCTCGCCGTACCCGATGCGAGAGGTCTGCACCGACTCCACGTCCGGCAGTTGGCGAATCCGCTCCACCTGCTCGCGGCTGACGGTCGTGATCTTCTTCGGCGGGTGGTTCTGCTGGTAGTCGCGGACGAGCCGCGCCCGCAGCCGCTCGCGGCGGTCGGCCGGCAGATCTCCGCCCACCGCGATCTCGGCCGGCGGGATGTCGGCTTCGGGGATCAGTTCGCGGCCGAAGTTGGTCGGCGTCACCCGCACCCGCCAGAACTCGCGGCGGGATTTGAACTCGTTCTCGATGAACGCCCGCAGCCCGACGCCCAGCGCCAGGGTGTACGCCAGGGCGGTGGTGCCGACCGCCACCCCAAGGAGCGTGAGGGCGGAACGGGCCTTCTGCCGCCACAGCCCGCCGAGGGCGGAGCGAATCAGGTCGGGGTAGCGCATGGGGAAGTCCGGGCGAGCGGGGGGGCGTCAGCCCCCTGGTTCTGGACGCTTCACCAGCCCGCTCACGCGGGCCGCTCGCCGGCCGCTGTCAGTGCCATCTTCAGGAAGTCGGCGGACAGCGTCTTCGCCTGGGCGTCCACCGTCGCACACGTCGCCGCCCACGCCTCGTCGCTCGTGCCCGCCTTCGGCGGCGGGCAGCTCACCTCGATGTACGCCTTCGCCTTCGGCTCGGTGCCGCTCGGCCGCAGGCAGACCTTCGCGTCGATGCCGTCCCCGCTCAACCGGAAGATGAGGAAGTTGCGGGCGGCCCGGTCCGTCTCCCCCTTGAACGGCCCCATCTTGCCGTCCTCGTTTCGCAAGTCCTCGAACCCCGTCACCGACATGCCGCCGATGGTCTTGGGCGGGGTCGCCCGCAGCGTGTCGAGCATCTTCGCCATGTTCTGTTTGCCTTCCAGCCCGGTCATGATCAGGTTCAGCAGGTCGTTCTTGAAGTGGCCGAACTGCCGGGCAAGGTCGGCGAGCAACTCGGGGATGGTCCGCCCCTGCCGCTTCAGGTGCAGCGCGAGTTCGGCGAGCAAGAGGGCGGCACACGCCGAGTCTTTGTCCCGCAGGTGTTCGGTCGCCAGGATGCCGTGGCTCTCCTCGGTGGCGATGACGAAGTCCGCGGGCGTGCCCTTCACCTCGCCAAACTGCCCGGTGCTTTCGAGCTGCCAGAGAACATCGGCGTGATACTTGAACCCGACGAGCAAGTCGTTCACGATCTGGGCGCCGAAGTGCCGCGAGATGCGGGTGATCTGCCCGGTGGTCACTTCGGTGGTGATGACGATGGGACTCGCCGGGAGGTCGCCGGCCGACGCCAACCGCGACAGCTTGAAGTGGGTGAGCAGCGAGGCGATCTCCTGCCCCGTCAGAAAGCGGTACTTGCCTTTCCCATCCGCAGTGGTGCAGGCCATCCCGCCGATGCGGTCGGCGTCCGGGTCGGTGGCGATGACCACATCGGCCCCGATGTCGGTCGCCAGCTTCTCGGCCCGGTCCATGCACTCCGGCACTTCCGGGTTGGGCGATTTGGTCACGTTCGGGAACTGGCCGTCCGGCGTGCTCTGTTCGGCCACCAGGTGCAGCTTGAACCCGGCTGCTTCGAGCGTCTCGCCGGCGCACCCGTGCCCGACCCCGTGCAGAGGGGTGAACACCACCCGCAGTTCGTCCTGTTTCGGCGGCGGAATGAGGCTCTGCTTCTTACACAAGTCGATGTACGCATCGTGAACGGCGAGGTCGAGGAAATGCACCTTGCCCGACTTCATCGCGTCCGCCCACGGGAGCGTCTTGATGTGCGTCACCTGATCGACCAACTCCATCATGATCTGGTCTTCGGGCGGCACCGGCTGGGCGCCGCGCTCGTCGTAGAACTTGCACCCGTTGTCGTCCGGCGGGTTGTGGCTGGCGGTCATGTTCAGGCCGCCGTGCGCCTTCAGGTGGCGAATGCTGAAGCTGAGTTCGGGCGTACTCACGAACCGCTTGGCGTCCGCCGCCAGGATGTGCGAGTGGATGCCGTTGGCCGCGTACACGCCCGCCGCGTACTCGCAAAAGTTGCGGCTGGTGAGGCCAAGCACCGGGTTGGGCAGCTTCGGGTTGTACACGCCGCGTTTGTCGTTGTACTGCCGCACGTCGTAGGCCAGCACCACGCTCACGGATGTGCCGGGGAACTTCTGCTTCAGGTACTCGCAGTGCCCCTGCACGCTCGCCCCGACGCTCCACAGGTTCATGCGGTTCGGCCCGACGCCCACCGCCCCCCGCCGCCCGCCGGTGCCGAACGGGATGATCTGATAGAAGCTGTCGAGCAGCACGCTCCACTTCTTCTCCGAGATCTGCCATTCGATCTGCGGCTTGTACGCGGCGTAGTCGGGGTGACTCAGCCAGGTGCCGATGTCGGCGGCGGCCTTGTCTTTCAGGGCGGGGTCGGCGTCGATGCCGGCGAACCCGGCGCGAACGGCGGCGAGCAAATCCATGTGCAGAACCTCGGAGAGGGGCGGTGCCCAGGGGAGGTGTTTTAGTGGAAATGCAGAGACCTCACCCCCCGGCCCCCTCTCCCAGGGGAGAGGGGGTGTTCAACCCGCACAGGTTCCGGAACCTACGCTGATGAACCTCAAACGGTTCCCCCTTGAACACCCCCTCTCCCCTGGGAGAGGGGGCCGGGGGGTGAGGTCCTACTCGGCCGGCTTCCGCCGCATCAGCTTCCACATCCGCCACGCAAACCACACCATGCCGCCGTAGATGACAGAGTTCAGCAGAAAAACGGGTATCGCCCACTCCGAGCCAAGGAGTCGAAGTCGTTGAACCGCCATCGCTGGCAATGCGACAACCCAGAGCAAAGGCGATTCAGTCAACGTGCCGAGTGAATGAAGCACTCCGCCGCAGACCAGCAGCAGGTTAACGAAACACCCGGCTACGAACACGGCCACGCCCACTCGCCGTTCCCGCAGCCGCGACTCTTGGCTGTCTTCGACCACATCCCGCCCTCCGCCCGCCGGTAAAATGCCTACGTCACTCTATCTTGTGAGGTCGCGGAATGGCCGCCCGCATCTTGATGTGCCCGCCGGACCACTACGGCATCGAGTACGAGATCAACCCGTGGATGAACCGCTCGCTCGGGGCGGTGCGGGCGGTCGCGTTCACGCAGTGGACGAAGTTGCGTGACACCCTGGTGTCACTCGGCGTGACGGTGGAACAACTCACCCCCGTGCAAGGGTTGCCCGACCTGGTGTTCACCGCCAACGCCGGGCTGATGTTCCACAACACGTTCTTGAGCAGCCGGTTCAAGCACGAAGTCCGGGCGAAGGAGTCGCCGGTGTTCGATGCTTGGTTCGCGGCCCACGGGTTCGTGGTGGAGCACCTGCCGGAGCGCACCTTCCACGAAGGGGCGGGCGATGCGTTATTCTGCGGGGAGGTACTGTTCGCCGGCTACCGCACGCGGTCGGACGCCAACGCCCACCACTGGGTCGCCGAGAAGCTCGGCGTGCGGTGCCTGCCGCTCGAACTGGTGAACCAGCGGTTCTACCACCTCGATACGTGCTTCTGCCCGCTCGCCCCCGGCGTGGCGCTGTACTTCCCCGATGCGTTCGACACCTACGGCAAGCGGGTGCTGAAGACGCACGTCCCGCACCTCATCCCGGTGGAGGAAGAGGAGGCCCACCGCTTCGGGTGCAACGCCGTGGTGGTCGGCAAGACGGTCGTCCACAACAGCCGCTGCCCGAAGCTCGGTGAAGCGCTACGGAGGAATGGGTTCACGTCGATCGAGGTGGAACTCGACGAGTTCCTGAAGGCCGGCGGGAGTGCGAAGTGCCTGACGCTGCGGTTGGACGGCGAGGACGCCGCGGGGTGGCGGCGGCAAAGTACTCCGCACCCTCCGGGTGCGGTTGTGTGAGAACCGCACCCGGAGGGTGCGGAGTACTTTACCGCTTCACATAACGGCTCCGATAGATCGGCCGCCCCTCTTTGCGGAACTTCCGCTCGAAGTTGGTCAGGTAGTCCATGTCGTGTAGCGGGGCGTTCTCGGCCGGCGGGGGGAGCAGGGCGAATTCGGGAACGCCGGCAAGAAGTTCGGTCACCATCGCGAAGTAGTCGGCCACGTCGGTGACGAAATGCAGCACCCCGCCGGGCTTCAGCACCGTCAGCACGCTGGCGACGAAATCGGGCGTCATCAGCAGCCGCTTCTTGTGCCGGTTCTTCCACCACGGGTCGGGGAAGAAGACGTGGACGGTTTGCACCGACCCGGCCGGCATGTGATCGCGCAGCACCATCTTGGCGTCGGCACAGCACGTCTTCACGTTCGGCAAGTTCCGCACCGCCGCCCGCGTAGTGGCGTAGAGCTGGTACTTGCGAATCCACTCGATGCCGAAGTAGTTGACGTGCGGGTTCGCCTCGCCGGACGAGACGAGGAACAGCCCCTTCCCGAAGCCGACTTCCACCTCGACGGGGTTGCTGTTGCCGAAGAGCGTGGGCCAGTGCAGTTGCGACGAGCCGGGAGCGTGAGCGACCGGAGTCAGTTCCTCC
>JANNDF010000767.1:0-9845 GCA_031387445.1 Planctomycetia bacterium | reverse complement strand
CACCCAGCCGGCTGACGCCGGCGGTTCCAGGGCCAGCCCGCTCACGCGGGCCGCTCGCCAGGAGTAATGCCGAAGTCCCGAATCGTGAACAGCGGGCGGAAGTCGTACTTGCCCAGCGCCTCGGCCGCCCCTTGCAGGCGGTCGCAGATGCACACCACGCGGGCCACCGTCGCCCCTTTCGCCTCGACTGCTTCAATCGCCTTCACCACGCTCCCGCCGGTGGTCAACACGTCGTCGATCACCACCACAACGTCGCCCGCGCTCACCTGCCCCTCCACCAGTTCCAGGCTGCCGTGCCCCTTCGCCTGCTTGCGGACGAAGAACCCTTCCAGGTGCCGCCCGTGCCGGTGGAAGGCCGTCAGTGCCGCCGCCGCCATCGGGATCGCGCCCACCTCCAGCCCGCCGATGGCCTGAAATTGCAGGTCGGCCGTCGCCTCGTACAGCAGCTCGCCGAGCAGCGTAATCGCCTCGGCGTGGAACAGCACCTTCTTCGAGTTGACGTAGTACGCCGACTTCTTCCCCGACGCCAGGGTGAAGTCGCCGAACTGCAACGCCCGCTCGCGGAAGAGGGTTTTCAGGCGGTCGCGGTGCGAAGTTCCAGGTTCCATGTTCCAGGTTCCAAGTTGAAGACGGAAGAGAACCACCGCAAGGGATCGGCCCGAGTCTGGTCCCAACTTGGAACCTGGAACCTGGAACCTGGAGCTCTTCTACGCCCCGTACTCGGTCTCGGGCACCTTGTGCGGGTCGGGGGGCTGGTTGTACACGGTGTTCGGGAAGTGCTCGGCCAGGTAACGGATGATCCGCTTGGCCGACAGCACCCCGACCGGGCGGTTGCCCTCGTCCACTACGGGCATGTGCCGGTAGCCGCCGGCCTGCATCCGCTCGACGGCCGTCCGCACCGAGTCGAGCACGTTCACCGACACCGGCCGGGCGGTCATGACGGCGACCAGGGGGGTGGTGAGCGGCTCCCCGCGGGCGAGGACGCGCTTCAGCAAATCTCGCTCGGTGAAGATGCCGACCAACTCGCCGCCCTCCACCACCAGCAGACAGCCGATTCGCTCCCGCCGCATGACGGCGACCGCCTCCGACACCGGCTCGCCCGCGTCCACGCACAGCGGGCGGGTCGGGTTCAGCCGGCCGACGCTCTCGACCATCAGGTTGCGGGTCAGTTCCATCCGGGCGGCGACTCCAATTCAGACATATTCACAGGTACGCCGACGCCCGCCGTCAGTCCAGTTCCGCGCGGGTGAGGAACCACTCGATCTGTTCTGGTGGTATCACCTCCCGCCCCGGTTCGCCGGCCGGCATCGCGCCGACGGAGTTGATGACCCGCGTGGCCGTCGGGTCGGGCTGCTCGATCCACCCCTTGTGAAGCAAGCCAAGTGGGTGCCCCGGCGTGGTGTCGTCCGGCAGCAGGCTGTTGTTCACCACAATGATCGCCCCGCGGTCGTGCGGCCAAACCACTTCGGTAATCACCCCGGCGAGGGCCGCTTCGCCGTGTGGGAACAGCGGGTTGTGGGTGGCGAGGAAGGCGTTCACTCCCTTCCCCACCGAGTCCGCCGCCCGACATGCATCGGCCACAAAGAACCTGCTCCGCACCCGGCTCGGCTCGTACCCGAGGATCAGCAACGAGGCCGCCGGCCCGCCGTCGCGGTGAAACTTGGTGGACACCTGCTGATCGAAGCGTCCGAGACGTTCCGACACGAAGGGCGGTCGCCCGGCGTGTTCAGCCTGTGCGGAGAACTCGCCCAGAACCTCCCACATCGCCTGACGCAATTCGATCGACCCGACCGGACTGTTCGGACTGAGGTATGCCCAGCCGGGCTGGTTGAGAGTGGTACGCCAAACGCGGCGGAACAATTCAGCGGGGTCGTAAGCGAACTGGCTCATGCGAAGTGGACCGCAACGGAATAAGGATCCTCACCGAAATGAACGTGGCGCGGACAACAGTTGGAGCAATATTTTACCACCCCCACCCGTAACCCTTACCACCCGCCCCGGAGTCGCCCGATGGGAATGCCCGCCGCCCGCGCCACCGACATGCACGTCTGCCCGATGGTGACGGTGCTCGTCCCGCACGTCGGCGGGCCGATCCTGCCGGGTTGCCCGACGGTGCTGATCGGCAGCCTGCCGGCCTCCCGCGCCACCGACCCGTGCACCTGTGTCGGTCCGCCCGACACCCTCCTGCCGGGCAGTGCCACCGTGCTGATCGGCAGCCTGCCTGCCGCCCGCCTGGGCGACCCGACCGCCCACGGCGGGTCGATCGTCGCCGGCTGCCCGACCGTGCTGGTCGGGTGACTTGCGGCCCGCCCGCCGGTGAGATAGGCTATTCTCGTCACGTCGTTCGCTTCGCCCACCCCTCTCCGCGAGGTGGTTTATGGCTCGTCGGTTGCTTGAGGGTGGCACCGCGCCCCGCACCCCCTCTGGATTCACGCTGATCGAACTCCTCGTGGTCATCGCCATCATCGCGATTCTGATCGGCCTGCTACTGCCCGCCGTCCAGAAGGTGCGCGAAGCCGCCGCCCGGATGCAGTGCGGGAACAACCTGAAGCAGATCGCCCTGGCGGCGCACGGCGCCCACGACTCCAATGGCCGCCTGCCGCCGCTGTCAGCCCCGTGTGCCGACCCCACCGTCGCCGGCTGCTTCACGCCCGCCACCCACCCCTACGGGCGGCATCTCTACACCCTGTTCGCCTTCCTGCTGCCGCACATCGAACAGGAGAACATCTTCACCCGCATGACCCTGAACGGGTACGCCGGCGGGCAGCACACCCAGGTGGTGAAGACGTTCCTCTGCCCGTCCGACCCGTCCATTTCCGGCGGCAAGAACCAGACTCAGTACGGCGGGGCGCTGAACTGGGGGGCGAGCTGCTACGGCGGGAACAACTACGTGTTCGGCGACCCGCCGCAGTTGACCACCTACGGCCAGGCCACGTTCGCCGGCTCCTTCCCGGACGGGCAGTCGAACACGGTCATGTTCGCCGAGATGTACGGCACCTGCGGGAACGGCGGCGACCTGCACGGGTCGTCCACCTGGGGCAGCCTGTGGGCGGACGCGAACAGCATCTGGCGGCCGGGGTTCAACCTGGGGCGGTCGAAGGGCGGCTACACGTCGAGCGCCCCGCTGAACGTGTCGCTGGCCACCTATCCGCCGGCCAAG
Source organism: Planctomycetia bacterium (assembly GCA_031387445.1). Lineage (GTDB taxonomy): Bacteria > Planctomycetota > Planctomycetia > Gemmatales > Gemmataceae > JALHQU01. Next base: position 6,685 of record JANNDF010000767.1, on the reverse strand, counting down.
AAGTTCCAGATGCAGCCGCAGTTCATCCTGAACTGCGACCCCGAGGTGCCGCAAAGCCCGCACACCGGCGTGATCTTGGTGGCCATGTGCGACGGCAGCGTGCGGGGCGTGAACCCGGCCGTGAGCGCCGCCACCTGGGCGGCAGTGAACGACCCCCGCGACGGGGCTGTCCTCGGCAGCGACTGGTGACCCCACCCATGCGAACCGCCGTCCCGCTCACCTGGTTACTGTTTCTGCTCGTCGGGTGTGGCCCGCCGCCCGGCGCCGAACTGCCGCCGCTGCACCCGACCACCGGCACACTCACCCGCGACGGTAAGGCGGTGGGCGGCGGGTCGATCCGGTTCCACTCCACCGGCGGGGCGGACGCGAACACCATCGTCACGGCCGAGGTGGGGAAGGACGGCACGTTCACCGTGTACACCGTCAGCGGGGCGGGGAAGGCGGTCGGCCGCTCGGCGGGGGCGCCGGCGGGCAAATATCAGGCGACTTACACCCCACCGGCCGAGACTCAGGGGGTGATGCCGATCGACCTTTCGGACGCGGTGACGGTCGAGGCGAAGGCGAACGTGCTGGCACTCAAACTGCCGAAGTGAGTCACATCCGGTTGGCGATCACGTACCACACCCCGCCGGCGGCGACCGCGAGCCAGATCACAAGAACCGTGAAGGCGAACCGGCGGAGCATGACCCTTCCTACTTGGTGTCGTAGTCATCGTTCGGCGGCGGATTCAGGTTGAGGTTTTTGAGGCGTTCCATCTCCCCCGGCAAGGGCTGCGGAGGATTGACTGATGGCGGTGGCGGCACCGGCTTGGGGGGCGGAGGAGGCACCGGCTTCGGGGGCGGAGGTGGTGACGGCACCGGCTTCGGCGGTGGGGGCGGGGCCACCAGTTCTACGACCGACGGGGGCGGTGGGGGAACTGGCGCCTTCTTCGCCGCAGGCGGTTTGACCAGTTCGACGGCCGGCGTGGGCGGGGGCAGGTCGGGCGTCTCGCTGTCGGTCGCCCACTCCCGCCACGCGGCGAACACCCGTTCCCACCGCCGCCCGCGGGCCAGCACTTCCATCCCGGCGAACGTCGCCGCCACCGCCGCCACCACCGCCGGCCAGCCGAGCGCGACGAACGACTGCTCCTTCGCCCGCTGCGGCGTCATGCCGCACACCGCCGCCAGCACCCCACACACCGCCACCGCCGCGACCAGAGAGAACCGCCCCTGCAGCCGGCGGTTCGTCTCGCCCACCCAGGCGTTGGCCCGGCGGAAGTATTCGGCGACGTACCGCTGCGTGCTCAGGTACGGGTCGCCCACACCGTCGGCGATGGCGGCCGCCCGTTCGGCGTGCTGGCGACTCTCGGTGCGTGCGTCCGCGGCCCACTCCGGCGGGCGGGCGTCGGAAAGACTCCGCCTCCCCCCGCCCGCACGTAGCCGATCCACAATCGCATCGCCGATCAGCCACATCAGGCACCCGCCCGCACCGGCCGTGAATGCCGCCGCCACCCAATCAATCCCCCCCTCGCCGATCACCCCGCACGCGACACCGCCCGCCAGCCCGACCACCTGCCCGAGCACGAGAGTGAGCACGCTCCACCGACCGGCGGCGAGCGGCGGGGCGTCGGACGGAGTGGCAGGGCGACGGGGCATGGGGTTCTTGGTACGGCGGCCGTCGAGTGCAAACACTATTTCTTCCCCTCTCCCCTTGAGGGAGAGGGTGGACCGCCGAGCGAAGCGAGGCGGGCCGGGAGAGGGGTCTGATACGCCATCAACCCCTCTCCCCGGTTCGTGCGGCGCACTCACCTACCCTCTCCCTCAAGGGGAGAGGGTGAGGACATCACTCCACCTCAACCACCGCCGGAATTCGCAGGTGCCCGTGGTCGTCTTGCAAGCCGGGGCGAACCACCCGCGTGACCACGCCGGTCATCACCCGGCTGCCGGCCGCCACCGTGATCCACCCGGACGGGTAGTCGTGGACGTTCACCGGGAAGAACGGCCGCAGGCCGTAGGCGTCGGTGAGCAACGCCGACAACCGCTCGCCCACTTCGGTCGTGGCGTCCGGGTCGGTGTCGCGGGCGGCCGTGCCGGCGTCGGCCCAGAAGTCGGAGTAGAGGCCGAGAACGGCTTCGCGGAGGTAGTTGCCTTCCGCCGCGGCCCGCAGCCCGCCCACCCGTTGCTGCAACTCGCACCCCCACGGGAGCGTTTCGCCCGCCCGCTCCAACTCGGCGAACCCGACCGGCAGCGGCCCGACGGACACCTCCACCACCGCCGGGCGGAACACCTCGTCGACGGTGCCGTAGCCCGCCCGGTTGCCGCCGACCACCGTGCCCGTCGGCGCCGCCGCGAACACGTGCCGCACCGTCACCCCCGGCGTGTCCGGTGCGTCCGCCCGCACCACCGTCAGCCCGCACGCCTCCGCCCACCGGCACACGGCGTCGGTCTGGGTTTCAGTCGGCTGACATTTGTCGAGCCACTCGCCGGCGACCGCGGCCACCCGGTCGGGCGCCGGCGTGCGGCTGAGGTTTCGCGCTTCCACCCACCGCCCGCCGCCCCACCACAACGAGTCGTCGGCCGAAAGGCGGAACAGATCGGCGAAGGCTTCGGTCGCCGCTGACACCGGGCCGTCACTCACCGTCACCCGGCTGTCACTCAGGCGCGGGGCGTACCGGGCCACATCCACCAGTTCACCGAACGGCTGGTCGGACGCCCGAGAAGACGCCACCGGCCAGTCGAACGCCCCGCCGTGCGTGTCCGGATCGGGGAACGCCTCGCACCAGCCCTTCCCGTGCAGCACCCGCCACCACGCCCCGGCCGGGCTGTCGGCATTCTCTCGCACGACGATGAGCCAGCGGTGAAACCACTCGCCGGACGCCGAGGAATCGAGCCACGCACCGAATGCGGCGCGGGCCTTCGACTCGTCGGCCGGCCCGCCCCGCGTGACCGCGTACCACTCCTCCATCGGCGGGCAGCGGCTCCCGTCGAACGTGGGCACGGGCGGCAGAGCAGCCCACTCGCCGGCGGACGGTGTTTCCACCACCACCGCCCCGCCCGGCGGCACCACCACCAGCACCGCCCGGCGGTTGGGGTCTTGCAGCGGGAATGACTCGGCGATCACACCGTCCGGCGGCGGGGCGTCGAGCAGCACCCCACCGGTCAACCCGTACCCCGCGAACCAGCCTTCCGCCCACCGCCGAACAGCCGTCCAGACGGGCGGGTCGCTCGTCCGCTGGGTCAGGTGATCGAGAATCACGCACACCACGCCGGCGGCGGCGCGGGCGTCGGGCGTCCACCCGTCGGCGGGGCGGAGCTTCGCGTCGAAGTGCTCGAACACGTGACCGAGCGGACGGTCGGCGAGGTCGTGGGCGAAGGTGCGGCAGGCGTCGGACAGGCCGGCGAGGGTGGTGTCGAGTTGCACCAGTTGGGCGGTGTGCCCGTCGGCCGACAGGTGGGCGACGGCGGCGGTCAGGTGGGCGACGATGCCGGTCGGGGTGCGAGCGGCGTCGAGCCGATCAGCCAGTTGAACCAGTCGCTCGGCCGCTTCGGTCAACAACTCGATCGGCCAGGTGCCCAGCCACCCGCCCTTGCTGCCGCGGCACCGCTCGGCCAACTGCCGGCTCCGCTCGGCGAGGGTGGCGTCGGCGGTGGGCGGCGGGGCGACGAGGGCGGCCCGCACTCCCGCCCACGACCGCACCAGATCGGCCCGCGCGAACAGCCGCCGCACGCGGTCGGCCGACGTGCCGGCCGGGGCGCGGTCGGCGTCCCGCACCCGCTCGGCGAACCGGGCGAGCTTGCCGGCGTCGGTGGCGGCGATCTCGGCGTCGAGCATGAGATGAAGTAGTTCCAGGTTCCAGGTTCCAGGTTCCAAGTTCCAAGTTCCAGGCACGTGCTTTCAAACTCGGAACCTGGAACTTGGAACCTGGAACTGAGTTAAATATCCCCGCGTTGGGCCGGGGCCTGGTAGGTGTCGCCGGCGGTCAGGTCGACCGCCGCCCCTTCGTTCCCGGCACCGTCCACCACGCGGAACTCGAACTCCGACTCGTCGTCGTACAGCACGCTCAAGTGCGGCCCCTGGATGCCGTCGGGGAACTCGAACGCCAGGAAGTTGGTGAACCCGGTGTCGCCGGGGAACCGCCGCAGCAGCACGAACCGACGCGCCGGCACGCCCTGCTTGCTCACCTCGGCCAGCGGGATCTTTACCGGCTCGCGGGTCTTCAAATCCAGATACCGCTTGTGCTCCTCGAACAGCACCTTCACCATGCCCACCCGCAGGTCGCGGAAACCCACGTCGAACGGCAGGCGATCCGCCAGGTCCGAATCGAACTTCGGGTCGATCTGCTCGGCCTGGGCTTCCATCGCGGCGAGGGCCAGCACCGCCCCCTTCGCGGTGGCGTCCTTCGCGTTGTCAGGATCGAAGGTGAACCGCGACGGGTCGTCCAGGAACGGCACCGCCAGGTGCTTCCGCAACGCCTGCTGAATGGCCGGGTACCGCACCGCGTTCCCGGATGCCACCACCCAGTGAACCTCCTCGGGCATCGCGTCGGCGGCGAGCTTGGATTCGAACACGTCGGCGATCAGCTTGTTGCAGTTGGCGATGCTCCGCATGATCGGCTCGTACACCAGGGCGTCGATCTCGATGCGGTTGACGCTGACCGCTTCGAGCTTCCGTTTCAGTTGGGCGAGTTGCTGCAAGTCGGCCGGCAGGATGGCCCGCGTGAGGGTGTTGGTGTCGCGCTCGAGGGGGGGCAGGCGGGCCTCGCCGGGGGTGAAGGTGGCCGACTGCGGGCCGGTCGGCGTCTTCTCTTGCGAGAGCGTGTACTTCATCTGCTCGCCCAGCCGCCACAGGTCGAGCGCGGCCGCCCGGCGGTCTTCGGTCGGCGCCTGGCCGGGCGGGGTCTTGGTGGGCACGAGTAGGTCTTGCGAGTCGGCCGCGGCCATGTCGGCGATGAACTTCTCCAACTCGGCGGCGATCGCCTTCCAGCCGTTCGCGTCGGTCGGCGGTTTCACCGGCGTGTTCGGCGGCGCGGTCTGAAGCGGCTTCTTCCGCTCCAGCGAAATCTGGTACTGCAACTTCGCCTTCAGCAGCCGGCACACCTGCCGGGTGATGTCGTCCCCGCCAAAGGTGCGCACCCCGCTCCTTCGCAACACGGTGATCCGCAACGTCCGCACGTCCGGTTCGACGACCGCCTTCACCAGCGCGATGTCGGTGGTGCCGCCGCCGCAGTCGTACAGCAGCATGTTCAGGCCGTGCTCGTACAGGTAGCGGAAGGCCGCCAGCCCGCCGTCGATCTCCTCGAAAATCTTGCGGTGCAGGAAGAAGAACGCGGCGGCCGAGGCTTCGTCGAGCAGCAGTTGAATGACCGGGTCGCGGCTCTGCGTGTCCAAATCCATCGGCCCGGACACGACCGCCTGAAGTTGCCGGCCGATCTCGTTCAACTCGCGATCGTTGCCCGGAATGTCTCGCCCGGCCTGCTGCCGCAGCGCCTGCATCCGCAGCCAGCCCTTCTGCACCGCCCGCCGCAGCGATTGCAACTCGTACCGCGAATAGGTCGTCGGGTACGTGAGCGCCACCTTCAGCGGCCACTCCTTGCGGGCCTCGCGGAAGTGCTGAAAGAGTCTGGCGGCGAGCAGTTCCAGCGGGCCGCGGACGTCCACGTACACGGTCGCGTTCGGCAGGTCGGTCGTCTCGCCGTTCGGCTCCGGGATGAGGCGGTGGGGGGCGGTGACGGGGTGGGTCGGGAAGTCGGTCTGGCCGGTCGGGTTGCGGGGGTCTTTGGCCTTCGGGCGCGACGCGGCCATCCGCTTCGCCCCCATCATCACGCTGCGGGCCGACACCCCCGCGGCACGGGCCAGTTCGCCGGCGAAGTAGTCCACCGCGTTCGGCAGGTCGTCGTCGGGGAACAACAAGAGGTCGGGGAACACGCGGGTGTGCGGCAACTGGGTGCCGGCCGGGTACCACGTGCGGAACTGCGTGAACCGCAGTTCGCTGGGGATGGGTGCGGCCTTCGGGTCGGCGAAGCCGATGCTGCCGCCTCGGCCGGGCACCGGGCGGGCGCCGAGCATGGGGATGCGGTGGGTGAGCGGGCGGGGGTCGCCGTCCCGCTCCCACGGGTCGAGCATGGCGGCCGACGTGCTGGTGTTGCCCACGTCGAGGGCCATGAGCGCGCGGCTGGCCCGCACGGGCGTGACCGGGTGCAGGATGAGCCGCACGGTTTGGCCGTCGGCCTGCGGGGCGGCGGCGTCGAAGTAGACGATGGAGATGGGCACCGGCAGGCCGTCGTCGGGCGGGTCTTGCACGGCGTCGATGAACTTCTTGTTGTTCGTGTCCACGCTCACCCGCAGCCGCACGCCCGCCCCCGCCGGCACGCTGCCGACGAGGAAGTAGTTGGCCATCACCCACTCTTCGTTCGCCACCTCTTGCGCCAGGGCGGTGTGTTCGACCTTGTGCCGCTGGAGGGCGTCGATCAGGTCTTTGGGCGCGCCGGCGAACCGCCCGCCGGTGTCCAGTTCGGCCTGCACGGTCAGCCAGTTGCCGTAGGTGCGGGGCCAGAACACGAGGGCGGCGTAGGCCGTCGCGGGGAAGCCGTCGGACGGGCGGATGGGGTACACGCCCGGATCGACGGTGAGCACCTGCTCGCCGACGCGGGGGTGGATGCCGGGGAACGGGATGTCAACGGGCGGGGCCATGAGACCGAGTTCCGGGG
>JANNDF010000748.1:0-1336 GCA_031387445.1 Planctomycetia bacterium | reverse complement strand
GCACATCGTCCGTTGGGATGCGACCGCGAACAAGGCCGAGCGGGTGCCGGCGGAGGCGCTGCCGGCCAGTCACGCCGACATCGGCGATCATGTGTACTGGATCGACCTGGACAACCCGACGGCGGAGGAGGAGGAGCGGGTGCTGAAGACGTTCCACTCCGTTCACCCGCTGACGCTGGAAGACATCACCAAGCCACGCCGCACCCCTGAGGAAGGTGCCCACCTGCCGAAGGTGGAGGAGTTCCCCGACTACCTGTTCGTGATTGTTAACCCGCTGCCGGCGGACGTGTGCCGAGTGAAACCTCCCTTCTCCCCTGGAGGGAGAGGGGCTGGGGGTGAGGGCAAATCTTCACCCCCCTCCAGCCCCTCTCCCTCCGGGGGAGAGGGGTGCGACGACCCCTACGCCTCCGTCGTGCTGTCCGCCGCCGGACCCACCGCCGCCCAGTTCCGCCGCGCCCGCCGTGCTCGCCCGCAGTTGTCGGCCGTGCTCACGCACAACGTGCTCATCACCCACCACTACGCCCCGCTGCCGTGCATCACCGACGGGCAGAAGTACCTGGCCCGGCACGCCGACGGCCTCGGCCGCGGGCCGGATTACGTGTTCCACCTGATCCTCGACGGCATCGTGGACGAGTACACCCCGGTGGTGGAGCGGATCTCCGACCGGCTGGACAAGCTGGAAACGAAGCTGTTCACCCGCCCGTCGGCCGAACTGCTGTCCCGCCTGCTCCGCATCAAGCGGCAGGTGTCGTACCTGCGGAAGACGCTCATCCTCGAGCGCGAGGTGCTCGCCCGGCTGATCCGCGGCGAGTTCCGGCTGGTGGAGGCCCGCGAGATCGTCTACTACCGCAACGTGTTCGACCACCTGGTGCGGTACACCGAACTGATCGAGAGCGCCCGCGAGATGGTGAGCGACCTGATGCAGACGCACCTGTCGGCCAGCTCGCAGAAGCTGAACGAGGTGATGAAGGCGCTCACCATGATCTCCACCATCGGGCTGGTGTGCGGGCTGATCGCCGGCATCTACGGGATGAACTTCGAGAACCTGCCGGAGAAGAATTGGGAGTACGGGTACCCGTTCGCCCTCGGCCTGATGTTTGTGGCGGCGGTCGCGGCGTTCGTGTTCTTCAAGTGGAAGAAGTGGGTGTGAAGTCGGAAGACCTCACCCCCGACCCCCTCTCCATGACATGGAGAGGGGGTGTTCAAGTTGAAAAGGCTCCACCCTCTTCGCCGCCGGCCCGGGGTGCGGGTTGGGTGGAGCGGGCCCAGGGGGCGCGGGGGGGAAACCCCACCCCTACACCCCCTGGCAACCCCCGCGACCAGTGTTGTGGGGGGG